>CAXBFV010000073.1:0-5781 GCA_963974985.1 uncultured Gammaproteobacteria bacterium
GAATCCAGGCCTAGGAGTTTTACACATCATAACGGTATGTTTTTAACCTTGAGAGGAATCAACTTAAATGAAGGAAGCGATCCTGAAGATATGGTGTCAGTTCGTATTTGGGCGTCAGAAAATTTAATTGTTACCACGCAAAGGCGAAAATTGAAATCGATTGAACAATTAATGCAGGATTTGGACGATGGTGCAGGACCTGATTGTACCAATGATTTTTTAATTACGTTGGCGCAAAATTTACTCGATCAAACAAATCTTGTCTTGGATGCTTTTGATGACAAGGTCGAAGCGATCGAGGATGAAACCGAGGCGCATCCTTGTTTGGCATTGCGTGCGGATATTTTAAATTTAAGAAGGCAGGTTATTCAAATCAGACGCTTTATGGCGCCACAGCGAGATGCAATTGGTCGGATGACAGCTGATAAATTGACATGGATGCATAGCGACCACTTGTTGGATTTCAGAGAAATTTCAGATCGTGCAATGAAGCTTGTAGAAGATCTTGATGAAATAAAAGATCGGTTGGTCATTATTCAAGAATCTTTAGTGACCCTTTCTCAAGAGCAATTAAATAAGCGCATGTATGTGCTGTCGATGGTGGCGGCAATATTTTTGCCCTTAGGTTTTATAACAGGTTTGCTCGGGGTTAATGTGGGTGGTATCCCTGGTGCAACAGCCCCTTATGGATTTGATGTTTTATTAGGAATGTTGGGTGTTATTTTAATAGGGATGCTGTTCTATTTTAAAAAGAGTAAATGGTTTTAAGTGTTTAGACTGTTTTTTAAAAGATAAAGGATGAAATAATGGCCGGAAATACAGTGGTGAGTTATCTTTTGTTGGCGCTATCTATCGTTGCCAGTATTGTGTTGTGGAATGTTTTATATGTAAAGTTGGACGTTAAATATTGGGCGGCTATATTAATTACGCTGGCGATTTTGATGCCTGTCGTGGGGATTGTTGATTACAAACTGAGAAAGTATTTCAAATCAAAAGATTGAGATGAGGAAATTCTAAGTTGTAATCTTACTCGGTTTTAATGAATATGCTTTTAAAATAATTATTTCTAATAATGCCTTAATTTATCAAGCAATCTTTCCAGCTCTGAGGATTTCTTTTTATAGTGGTTTAAGTCATCCATAAGCTCAAGCGCCATGGCAACACCTGCTAGATTTATTTTTAAATCTTGATGAATGCGAATAGCTTTTTTAAGACGTAAAAAATCAGATAAAGAAAAAATCCATGTCTCTTCATTTGAGCCCTTAGGTTCGACAATAGTATAAGACACCATTTCAGTCACCACTTGAATGTCCATATGACACGCTTCACACACTTGAATAAGGGTATAGGTTTTTTGAGGTTGCTCATCATAATATTCTGACATAATTATGCTCCTACCACTGTTTTACGAGGATTAAAATTAAACTGTTTGGAAAAACTTTCAAATGCGGCCTTATCTTTATCAGAACTGACTTCAGGATTTACAATCTTCAACTGTACATACTGGTCTCCGCCACTGGGTAACCCAAGTCCTTTTAAGCGCATTTTTTTACCTGTTTGCGTATTAGCGGGTACTTTCATATTCACTTTTCCTTTAAGGGTTGTGACATCGATCTTAGCGCCTAATGCGGCTTCCCAGGGAGAAATGGGTACCACGGAAGTAATATCTTTGCCACTCAAAGTAAATATTTTATGAGGTTGAATATGGATCTCAATAAATAAATCGCCACTTTCACCGCCATTGACCCCAGGCTCTCCTTGAGCTTTTAAGCGGATATTTTTGCCACTTTGAATACCCTTTGGGATTTTGATGTTTAGTGTCTTATTATTTACAGTCGTTTGATTATTCGCGTCAATTTTATTGATGGCCAACTGAATAGTCTTGTTCGCACCATGGAAACTATCTTCGAGTAAAATATTAAGCTGATAATGAAAATCTTGCCCGCGCATTTTATAATTACGCTGTTGCTTGCCTCTCATGCCCCCCATATGGGAAGCATCCCCAAACATAGAGGAGAAGAAAGCATTAAGCTCTTCTTCCGTATAGTCTTGCTGAGCACCTGAAGATGCTTGATCTTGTCCTTGATGATATTGTCTTCCACTGGTGTCATCTGACTGGAAGCCACGCGCCAGCATCTGATCATATTCAGCACGCTTTTTTGTATCCTTTAAAATAGAATTTGCTTCATTTACTTCCTTGAATTTTTCCTGTGCATCTTGAGCACTACTCACGTCGGGATGATATTTGCGTGCAAGTTTTCGAAAGGATTTTTTAATATCGGCTTGGGTAGAATCCTTAGACACCCCTAATATTTCATAATAATTTTTAAGTTTCATGACATCATTCTTTTATAAAAAAGTTAATGCTAATTTTAGCGTAGCTTCAGCTAAATCTATACCAAGAGGTTAAAACCATTAAAATTATTTTAAGCCTGAGTGCTTAAGGCACGTAATGTCTCTTCAGGCAAATCAATCGTCGTCGTTGGGAAGGCGATCTCAGCTTGGTTATTCAAAATAATTTGACCAATTTCAATCATGATGCTGCTTTGAATATCCTGAAATTTGGCCCAATTTGTAGTTTTAGTAAATGTGTAGACCATGAAGTTTAGTGAGGTAGTACCAAACACACCCTCGGTTGAGGAACCCATATCTGTACTACCATTCACGACACACACAAGAGTTGTAAGCTTTTGATCAATTTCAGGATGGTTGGCTAGCATGTTTTTAATATCAGTCATGATTGTTGAAAGCTTAGAAAAATCACAGTAGCGAATGCCTGCGTATTGTAAGATCCTACGATTTGTCATTCTTGAGGCATTGACAACGGCTTCTGTTAAAAAGGTAGCATTGGGAACATAGATGGGGCGAGAGTCAAATGCTTGAAGTTTGGTGAGTCGGAAGCTGATTTTTTTAACAGTACCTTGAATTTTACCATCCACAGTATAAATCCAATCGCCGACAGAGAAAGGTCGATCAAGATGAAGTACGATACCTCCAAAAAGATTTTTGATTAGGTCTTGTTGAGAGATAGCGAAGAAACCGGCAGCAACCGTTGTGACTCCTGCAAGCGCTACGATTGAAATATGTAAGACATTTAAAGTTGCAAAAATCACAATAAAAATGATCATGACCTGTGCCGCTTTGTGTGAAGTCTCAATAATACTGAAGTCGTTGTAACCGCCATCAGTACGGGTCTGCTTTTTTATAAAATAATTTTTAGTGTGTTTGGCAAAGTCAAATAACATCCAGGTAATGGCAATGACAATAGCAAGCTTTAAAGCTATGACTGAAGCAGTAAGAACAATATCAATATTTTTATCTTTCCAATTAAGTACCTGGGTAAACATAACCCATAACCCGATAACCCAGACGATAAATCTAAGCGGTTTTCGGACAGATTTATAAATGAAGCCAAAAATGGGATGCTTGTCACTCGTTCGTTTATCGTAGATGTAGAGTATTATTCCAAAGGCTATATTGGCTAAAATAACGATGAGGATAATGACGAAGGCTTTAACGCCTTGCTCTAAAAGCGGAGAAGCTTGAAGAAACTTATAAAATTGTTCCATAATGGTAATATTGTTCCTTGTTTGTAGTTTGTGGCGATAGCGGGGCTGAGCAATTAAGTTATTGAGTAACTTCTTTGAGCCTTAGGATATGTACCCATACTTACTCATTAGCTTTTCCAGGTGAAAGATTTATTACAAACTATAATAAAAGATATTGATGTAAAAAGCCTGGAACAGTAATGTTTTTTAATTTTTTAGGCCAAAGAAAATGAAAGAATCCACTAAAAATGTATTAATTAACACTTATGGTCATTTAGCGGCTAAGTGTTTAGTTAGTGGTTACGGTACCCAACATGCTTGATTTAAGGTTGAATTTTGAAGATATTAGTCAAATTGTAATTGGTGCATTTGCGTTAGCGGTCCCCATTTCATTTTCAGAAGAGTCTTGGCGTTTAGGTGAAACCTTACCCATGCCAAACTTATTGCTCATTGCCATATTATCTTTTGTTTTCTTAGCGTTATTTACCTATCAAAGTATTTTTCAAGGTGATATTGTCCATCGATTTTTAATCTATATTCTGAGAATTATTATTGCATATTTTATTGCAGCTTTAATTGTTTCGTTAGTTTTAATTGCATTAGATAAATTTCCCTTATTTTCAGAGCCTTTAGTTGCCTTTAAGAGGATGATTATAATTACAATGCCTGCGTCAATGGGGGCTATTGTGGTGGATAGTTTTGATAAGGAGTAAGTATGAGTTTATTGTGATTTGAGGTGCTAGGGTTACCATTGAACAATTAGACAGGCACTCTACCAGGGTCATTTAACTTCAATATAAGGAGTACTCAATTATGGAATATCGCACTGAAATTGATAGCCTTGGAGCTGTTGAGATTCTTAACGATAGGCTCTACGGCGCTCAAACTGCTCGTTCGCTTACTTATTTTTCAATTGGCAATGAACTGATGCCTTTTGAAGTAATTGAAGCTTATGCCTATATTAAAAAAGCTGCGGCAGCAACCAATACTGAACTAAACCTTCTTTCACTCGAAAAATCTGAAGCCATTGCGCGCGCTGCGGATAAAATTTTAAACCGTGATTTGGATGCAGAGTTTCCCCTTCATGTTTGGCAAACGGGTTCAGGCACACAAACTAATATGAATGTGAATGAAGTCATCGCTAATTATGCAAATGTCATGCTTGGTTATAAGCTCGGAGAAAAACATCCTGTTCACCCAAACGATGATGTAAATCTGTGCCAAAGCTCAAATGATACCTTTCCCACCGCAATGCATATTGCCTCTTTTAAGGCAATTCAGGAAAAACTGATTCCAAACTTGGCAAATTTTTCTGCCACACTGCAGACAAAATCTAATGAATTTAGTTCTATTATTAAAATGGGTCGAACACATTTAATGGATGCTTTGCCTATTACGCTTGGCCAAGAGTTTTCTGGCTATCATCAACAAGCGGTATCATTAATTACGCATATAACCTGTTGTTTAGACGAGTTAAGTGAACTTGCTTTAGGTGCTACGGCTGTCGGAACAGGATTGAATGCTCACCCTGACTTTTCCACTAAAGCAATCCTTAAGATATCTGACCTGACTCAACTCCCTTTTAGAGGCGCTAAAAATAAATTTTCAGCGATTGCCTCACATGACACACTCGTCAGTGTTCATAGCGTATTAAAAAACATTGCGGTTACGCTGGTTAAAATTGCTAATGATATTCGTTGGATGGCCTCCGGCCCACGATGCGGCCTAGCTGAAATTATTTTACCTGAAAATGAGCCAGGCTCCTCCATTATGCCTGGGAAAGTAAATCCTACTCAGTGTGAAGCAATGACTATGGTTGCAGCTCAGGTATTAGGAAATGATACAGCTGTGAGTTTTGCAGGTTCTCAAGGTAATTTTGAATTGAATACCTACAAACCCGTTATTATCTTTAATGTTTTGCAGAGTATTCGACTTTTGTCAGACGCCATTCATAACTTTACTGAATATGCACTCAAAGGTTTAAAACCAAACATTAAACAGCTAGAGAAATACACACAGAATTCTTTAATGCTCGTCACGGCTCTGAGCCTTCATATTGGATATGATAAATCAGCGGAAATAGCTAAACATGCCTATAAAAACAACCTTAGCCTAAGGGATGCCGCACTTTCATTAGGATATGTCACCAAACAAGAATACCAGCAATGGGTAATCCCATCAAAAATGGTTTGATTTCCACACTAAGGAAATGTCCATAAATAACTTAAATGCT
>CAXBFV010000074.1:0-5770 GCA_963974985.1 uncultured Gammaproteobacteria bacterium
CCAAAATTATCCGGTGAGAGTGGCTCTAAATTTTGGTACGATTTTTCACGCACTGACTCAACCGTCTCATTAAAGACCGTAAACTCGTATTCAAAAGCTGAGTAAGGCTCATAACCCATTTTATTGGCTTTTTCCAAAACCTTTCTTAATAAGCTTCTAGGGCACATTTGCTCTGCTTGTTCCGCAAACTCGCATAAGAAAAACATTGTCTCTTGCTCTAAAGGTAAAAGTCGCCCGGATTGGTAAACAATTTCTAACGGTGCATCAGGATAACCGGTCTGCCAACCTGTAAATTTAAGCCCTTCAATCAAGTCATCATTCACATCACAACCAATAATAACATCACAAAAACCAAGCCCATTCCTTAAACCTGGCAAGAATTTTGATTTTGAGACATACTTCCCGCGCAAAATACCGTTTAAGTCCAACACGCCAATCTTAAAGCGCTCAATACCATTATCAGTTATAAATTTCTCAACACTTTCAATATCTGTAAAATTCACCGAATCTGCCTATGCACTTTTAAAGATAAAGAAAGATTAGCATAGACCGTAAAAATTAAAATGAATGCGCTTCTTTTGGGCATAAAAAAACCTCTAAAAAGAGGTTTCTAAAAATGATATTATTAAACGTTTAGGTATAATTCAATAGCTAGCGCAAAGCCCGTTATTGGATTATACAAACTTAGTCTGCTTGACGACGCAAGAAGGTTGGAATATCTAAATAATCTGAGCTAGATTTTGCACTTGATGCACCCATATTTTCACTTTTATCCTGCTCGGCCACAGGAGCAGCCCTTCTAAATTGAGGCTGAGCTGAATGCTTTTGTTCAACACCACTAACCGGTGCACGACGAGGCTGGCTACTAGCACCAGATTCTTGAACATTCTGCTGGTAACCACCAACATTATATCCACTTTGTGAAACACGTTGTGCTGTTGGTGCAAAAGATCCTGCTGTAACCGCTTGTGGCGCGCCTTCAAGACCAGTCACTACAATTGTTACACGCAATTCATCACTCATCTCAGGATCGATAACCGTTCCTACAACTACTGTTGCTTGATCAGAGGTAAAGTTCTTAATGACCTCACCTACTTCTTCAAATTCTCCGATAGACATATCCATGCCTGCTGTAATGTTGACTAAAACACCTTTAGCACCAGCAAGATTAATGTCTTCAAGCAACGGACTTGCAACAGCAGCCTCGGCCGCTTCTCGTGCACGACTGTCACCACTTGCTGTAGCAGTTCCCATCATAGCAACACCCATTGCTGACATTACGGTTCGAACATCTGCGAAATCCACGTTAATTAAACCTGGACGTGTGATGAGCTCAGAGATACCTTGAACAGCCCCTTGCAAAACACCATTCGCCGCTTTAAATGCATCAAGCAAGCTGACATTTTTACCTAAGACACTCATTAATTTTGCATTCGGAATTGTAATTAGTGAGTCAACATGTTGTGAAAGTTCTTGAATACCATACTCAGCAACCTGCATTCTACGACGCCCCTCAAAGGGGAAAGGCTTCGTTACAACCGCAACCGTCAAAATACCCATATCTTTAGCAATTTCAGCAATAATAGGCGCGGCCCCTGTACCCGTTCCGCCGCCCATGCCAGCTGTGATAAAGACCATATCCGCACCTTCAAGTGCTTCCTGGATACGCATTCTGTCTTCTTGTGCTGCACGCTTACCTACTTCTGGATTGGCACCTGCACCTAAGCCTTTTGTTAACTCTCCTCCCAACTGAAGTGAAATCCTTGAGCTCGAATTACGTAAAGCCTGCGCATCAGTATTTGCACAAATAAAAGTCACACCTTCAATATTGTGTTTAAGCATATGCTCTACCGCATTATTACCGCCACCGCCAACACCCACAACTTTAATGACTGCATTATCCATCAACGACTCAGTTACATTAAACATCGGCTGATCCATTGCTGTAAATGTTTCACCCTGATCATGATTTTCTTGATGCCCATGATTCTCTTGGTGTTCATTATTATGATGCTGCTCATGTGAATGATCAAAATCCATTTGCCCTTCTTCCATTATACTTTCTCCTTAACTTATAAATAAATATTTAAACTAAAATTTGTGGGAATAACTTTAAAAATGCTTTCCAAACCAATTTTTCATCTTCGACCATACGCCATCAACTCCGTCAATCGCACCGCCTAACTGAGGCATCAATTCACTTTGCTGCGCATTCGAATATAACAACAATCCAACGCCTGTTGCATGCATTGGGTTTTCTAACACATCCTGAAGACCGGTTACATGCTGAGGTACGCCTAAACGCACGGGCACTCTAAAAATTTCTTCTGCAAGCGGAATCAAGCCTGGCATTTTTGCGGCTCCGCCGGTCAACACAATCCCTGCCGCTAAACTATCCAATAGTTTTTGCTGACTAAGATGTTGGTGTACTAAAGATAGAAGTTCTTCACAGCGTGCTTCAATAACGCCTGACAAAGTTTGTAAAGGCAGTCTTCTAGCGGGACGGCCCGCTACACTTGGAATTTCAATTGCATCGTCTGATTTAACAAGTTTTGTCATTGCGCAACCATATTGAAGCTTAATATCTTCAGCCGCTTCCGTCGGAGTACGCAAAGCATGGGCAATATCAGAAGTTACCTGAGCACCAGCAATTGGGATCACAGAAGTATGACGAATAGCCCCTTCTACAAACACCGCAACATCTGTGGTCCCGCCACCGATATCTACCAAACAAACGCCTAGTTCCTTTTCGTCTTCAGACAATACCGCATAACTAGAAGCTAATTGCTCTAGCACCATATCGGAGGCTTCTACACCACAGCGATTTACGCATTTTACAATATTCTGAACCGCACTCACTGAACCCGTCACCATATGAACCTTGGCTTCAAGACGAACACCCGCCATACCAATAGGTTCATTAATCCATAAGGAAATCTTGAGGTAAGATATGAAGAATTCTTTGATCTGCTGGCATGGCCACGGCTTTTGCCGCATCAATCACACGCTCAACATCTGAAGCATCAACCTCATCTCCCTGGACTGCGACAACACCATTTGAATCAAAACTTCGAATATGACTACCTGCAATTCCCACACACACAGAACCAATTTCACAGTCCGCCATATGTTCGGCTTCTTCAATCGCTTTCTGAATAGCATTGACAGTGGAATCAATGTTAACAATGACACCTTTTTTCAAACCTTTTGAAGGCTGGGAACCAATCCCTATAATTTGAACGCCATTTCCTTCTGAAACCTCAGCAACGAGTGCCACAACTTTAGAAGTTCCAATATCAAGTGCACTGATCAGTGCTTTCTTTTCTTCTGTCTTAGACATTATGTTTCATTCCTGGTTAAATTTGCGAAGATAGACCATCAACGCATAATTTACCAAAAAAAACATACACTAGATACGCAAACACACTGGTTTAAGCAGTTTTTTGCCACCCTACGGCAAAGCCAACAGGATACCTCATATCAAGATATTCAATCTTCTTATTTGGGTCTTGTTTGCTAACTATCGGTAAATAATAGAAAAAGTCTTTTAAACGAGTCAAAATATTTTGATTTCCCAGCCTAACCATCGGTAATTTTTTAAATTCAATCTGCCATTGATTACCTTTAAAAATAAGTGTTTCTAATTTCACTTTACGAGGCAAGACTTTTTTGATCTCTTTGTACATTTCTAGCATCTTCCAGGCATTCTCCCTACGCCCTTGAAATACTGGCAGTTGGCTTAAATTAAGAATAACCAAAGGCTTAAATATATCCGCATCCTGACTTAAGACCTTTTGATTTCCCCACTTTGCAATGGCCTTCTCTTCTCGCAAAGAAATATCAACCGTTCCTGGCCAAATCCGTTTTACATAGGCTTCATCAATACCTGGTATCTTATCCAATGCCGCCTGTGCTTTGGAAACATTCATATTAAAAAAGCCTTGCGTTACAAAAGGTGTCACCGTTTGCTCAAGAATTTTGGGTGAAACGTAATGATAACGCCCATCCATTTTTACGCTCTTTATTGGAAATACATCTGGCTCATGAATATAAAACCACCCCCAACCACCAACAGCAACAATGATAAACAAAATGAAAATTTTAAAGCCTAACTTAAATTGTGACATCATAGACTGGTCTCTAAAATCTTTAACACCAACTGCTCATAAGACCACCCCTGCTCTCGTGCCGATTGCGGCACTAAACTTAAATCTGTCATACCTGGAACCGTGTTCACTTCAATCAGCCAAAACACACCTCCAGCATCTAGAATAAAATCCACACGCCCCCAACCAGAACCACCAACGGCATAAAAAGCTTCCTGAGCTATATTACGAACCTGAGTTTCTTGCTCAGAATTTAAGCCGCTTGGGCAGTGATAGGTCGTACCCCCTTCATACTTTGCATCATAATCATAAAATTCACTCTTTGGCTCAATCCAAATAGAAGGCAAGACTTGATCACCCACAATAGAAACAGCAAGCTCTTTACCTTCTACCCATTCTTCTGCCATGACTTCGCCATACCGCTTGGCTAAATGATAAGATTTTTTAGCCTCCATTTTATTATGTGCTTTATAAACCCCGACGCTAGAGCCCTGATTGTGGGGCTTGATAGCCAAAGGAAACTTAAGATCCGCAATATCATCAGCATCTTTCATTTTACGGTATTGAGGTGTTTTTAAATCCAGACATTGCCACAATCTTTTCGTGGCTAATTTATCCATCCCCAGCGCTGACGCTAAAATGCCGCAGCCCGTATAAGGTATGCCAATACCTTCAAGCAAACCCTGCACTACACCATCTTCACCATAGGTACCATGAAACATAATTAAACAGCGATCTATTTTTTGCACTCGCAAAGCATTCACCAATTCATAACCCGTTGCATCAATGCCAACAGCATTTACATCTTGATTCTGTAGTGCCTCTAATACAGCAGCACCTGATCGAAGTGAAACTTCACGTTCAGCAGATAGACCACCGTAAAGCACCGCAACTTTGCCAAAATTTTCAGGATTCATACATAATTAAAAAGAAGAAAAGAAGTGGGGATAGTATACCGTGGTCTATATGTTTTTTTACAGCCTACTAGACTTTCTTTTTTAAGGCTCGACGCATTTTAAAAAACTGTTGGATTAAAGCAGTACTTTCTTCTGCCAAGATATCCTTTTCTATTTCAACAGAGTGATTCAAAAAAGTTTGCTCTGGGAAATTTAGATTTGAGTAGATTACACCTGATTTCGGCTCTGGGGCACCATATACCAATTTCTTTATACGAGCATGCACCAAAGCTCCAAAGCACATGGCGCATGGCTCGATGGTGACATAAAGCGCTGCATCAACCAGACGATAATTTTGAATATTTTGAGAGGCAGCACGTATAGCCATTACTTCAGCGTGAGCAGTTGCATCATGATTTGAAATAGGCTGATTCCAACCTCTTCCGATAATCTGATTATTTAAAACGACAACCGCTCCGACAGGGACTTCATTTTGATCATAAGCTTTTTGTGCACAAGCTAAGGCCTCCCGCATCCATATTTGATCTTCGCTATGAGTCATCGTTCCTCCAAAAAAACCACCACGATGAATAAAGCCTTCAAAAGCTTTTGAGGGGAGAATATGATGAGCAAAGACTGAGGCGAAAGCGAGCGAGAAAGCGCAATTTATAAATAATAAATGAGCATTTCAAGCAAGCTTTTAGCAAAAGTATCTGCCAGCAGATTGTTCTCACAAAAGTCTTTTTAATGTTCACGCGTGGAACGAAG
>CAXBFV010000075.1:0-5703 GCA_963974985.1 uncultured Gammaproteobacteria bacterium
TAAATCCATCTTTTATAAACTCCTGTATCGCCAGATCATCATCTGCAACTAATATTTTCTATAGTTTAGCAAAAGATAGGTGAAAACCTCCCCGATATATAATTCAAAAGACCTCTGCAAAAAGTGCAGTGATTGATGCAACCATTATTGAATCTGCTGCTCGGCCTAAGCGTCATGTTGAACATGAAATAGCCTTATATTTTTCAGCAATATATTCATTCACAATCACATGAAACTCAGCCGCGATATTGCCACCCCGTAACGTATGCTTTTTCTGCCCATCAACAAAAACAGGCGCAATAGGTGCTTCACCACTTCCAGGCAAACTAATGCCTATGTTTGCGTGCTTGCTTTCACCTGGGCCATTAACGATACACCCCATGACCGCCACCTTCATTTCCTCAACACCTGGATGCTGTGTTTTCCAAACTGGCATTTGATCTGCCAAATAGGTTTCAATGTCTTGCGCCAGCTCTCGAAAATAACTACTCGTTGTACGCCCACATCCTGGACATGAAGAAACACTCGGCACAAAGCTGCGTAGCTGGAGCGCCTGCAATATTTCACGACACGTCTTAACTTCCTTACTACGATCCCCACCTGGCTCAGGCGTCAGCGAGGCACGAATGGTATCACCGATGCCCTCCATCAATAAAGCACCCAAACTAATACTCGTAGCCACAATTGATTTTATACCCATTCCGGCTTCAGTAAGTCCTAGGTGTAGTGCGTAATTACATTTTGAAGCTAAATGCTTATAAACATCAATAAGCTGATGCACGCCACTGACCTTACAAGAAATAATAATTTTATCCGCACCAAGTCCTAATTCTTCAGCATACTTGGCACTGTCTAAAGCAGAGCGAACCAACGCCTCACGCATAATTTCTTCATTAGTTAAAGGATTTCCTTTCTCAGCATTCTCATCCATTAGGTGCTTCAATAAATTTTGGTCCAAGCTCCCCCAATTCACCCCAATGCGCACTGCCTTATTATGCTCAATCGCCACTTCAATAATTTGTGCGAACTGTGTGTCTTTTTTCTTACCAAACCCTACATTCCCAGGATTAATACGATATTTAGCAAGGGCTTTTGCACACTCAGGATAATCTTTTAATAAACGGTGTCCGTTATAATGAAAATCGCCAACCAAGGGCACCTGACAGTTCAGAGCATCAAGTCTCTTTTTAATTTTTGGGACGGCTTCTGCAGCTTCTGGTGTATCCACGGTAATTCGAACAATTTCACTTCCGGCTTTTACCAAATCTAAAATTTGATTCACCGTTAGGGTCACATCTGCAGTTGGGGTATCGGTCATAGACTGCACCACAACTGGCGCGCCACCCCCTACTTTCACACCACCTACATCGACTTGAATACTTTTATGTTTGTTCATTCCAATTAAATTCCCGCTCATTATCTTTTAAAAAATGGACACTAGATTTTTTTGGAAATCATATCCTCTAACTTTCTCGTGTCAACTGCAAAATTACGAATCCCTTCCGCTAATTTCTCAGTGGCCATGGCATCTTCACTCATCAACCATCTAAAGCTTGATTCTGAAGCATCTATTTTTTCAATTGACTGGTCAATGTCTTCTGCTTTCAAACATTGTGGAAGATTGCTTTCATCTGATTCTAATTCACTTAATAAATTTGGTGCAATGGTTAAAGCATCGCACCCTGCTAAAGCCTCTACTTGCCCCACATGACGGAAGCTCGCGCCCATCACCGTCGTTTTAAATCCAAATCTTTTATAGTAAGCGTAAATTTCTTTAACAGATAAAACACCTTCGTCTTCAGAAACTGCTGGAAAATCATTTTGCCCCAATGCTTTTTTATACCAATCTGTAATTCTTCCCACAAACGGAGAAATCAAAGTAATGCCGCCTTCAGCACAAGCAACAGCCTGCGCAATATTAAACATTAAAGTAAGATTACAATGAATATCTTCTTTCTCTAAAACCTTAGCCGCCTCAATACCTTCCCATGTGGAAGCAATCTTGATGAGTACACGCTGTTTATCAATACCTTTTTTAGCATAACGCTGGATAAGGTCTCTTGCATAAGAAATCGTCGCTTCAGTATCATAAGAAAGCCTCGCGTCTACTTCAGTTGATACACGCCCTGGTACTGTTTTTAAAATTTCAACACCAAAGCCTACAGCCAGATCCGCCATAATTTCATTAATTCTGTCTACACCTGAAAGACCTTGTGTCTGCTTAATGGCCCCATCAAGAAGATAAGCATACTCAGGCATGGCTGCGGCCTTTAGCAATAAGCTTGGATTAGTCGTGGCATCTTCTGGTTTAAATTGTTTAATTTGATCAATGTCACCTGTGTCTGCAACCACCTTGGTCATTTTACTTAATTGAATAAGTTTATTCATAATATTTGTCCTTACCATTTAGCTTCTTTAAAATCATGCTAAATTAAGTATATAAGCAATCCCAAAATTACGATAGACCGTTATGTCTGCAGAAAGATTACAACGTATTATTCACACCCTCTCCCATCGTCAAAATGATGTTACTGTTTTATTAGACGAGGTACACAAGCCTCACAACCTCTCCGCCATTATTCGTACCTGTGACGCCGTAGGGGTTCCTGAAGTTCATGCCATTGAAACTGCTGACCAGGAACTTAAAACCTTTCGTAGGGCAACCGCTGGTAGTGAACGTTGGGTAAATCTAAACATTCACCCCCATTCAGATAAACAAAGTACCATTGAAAAGTTCAAGTCTGAAGGCAAACAAGTATTAGCCGCACAACTTTCTGATAAAGCTGTTTGCTACCGTGAAATTAATTTCACGCGCCCTACCGCACTTATCATGGGTGCTGAGAAATGGGGCGTCTCCCCTGAAATTGCTGATCAAGTTGATCAACATATCATTGTACCTATGCATGGCATGGTGGAGTCCCTTAATGTTTCTGTTGCCACCGCCCTCATTTTATTTGAACTCGAGCGCCAACGTCAGGCCGCTGGCATGTATCAAAATGATTGCCTCGATTTAGATAATCCTGCCATTCAAAAAATAATCTTTGAATGGATGCAACCTAAAATGGCCAGAATGTGTCGCGAAAAAGATTGGGAATACCCGCCCTTAGATCAAGATGGTGATATTCTAAACCCCTCCGAATGGTATCAACAAAAACAACAGCAGCAGCAAACGGAGTCAAAATGATTTCAAGAACAGAGCTTGAGCATTACGTAAATAATTTACTCCAATGCAACACCATTAAAGATTACTGCCCCAATGGCCTCCAAGTTGAAGGCAAAACTGAAATAAAAACCATTATCACGGGCGTCACTGCTTGCCAAAAATTACTTGACGCAGCTGTTGAAAAAAACGCAGATGCTATTTTTGTGCATCACGGTTATTTTTGGAAAGGCGAAGCTTATCCCATTATTGGCATAAAAAAGAAGCGACTTGCCACCCTCCTCAATCATGATATTAGTTTATTTGGCTATCATCTTCCTTTAGACCTTCACGCCACATTAGGAAATAATGCACAACTGGCTAAGCGCCTTGGCATTAAAAATACAATTTCTTTTGATACAGGCACGTCTCCCAGCTACGGCATCATCGGTGACTTATCTTCACCTTTATCTGCCCAAAAATTTTCTATGCACGTTGGAAAAGTATTAGATAGAGAACCTCTACTCATCCAAGCCAATGATCAGAATATTCAACGCATTGCAATTTGCACGGGTGGCGCCCAGGACTTTGTAGAGCACGCAGCACTTGCGGGTGCGGACCTTTACTTAAGTGGTGAAATTTCTGAACGCACCACCCACTCAGCTCTTGAAAACAACATCCATTATATTGCAGCTGGCCACCATGCTACAGAGCGTTATGGTATTCAAACCTTGGGCGAACATTTGGCTGAGAAATTTGATTTAGAGCACGAATTCATAGATATTGATAATCCGGCATAATTGACAGTTTAAATACACGAAACCAACTTAAACCCTAAAAAAAAATCGTATAGCTCTGTCCTTATGAATTCCCCTGCAGAAAAAGCTTTTTAATGTTTGCACTGTTTGAGCAAAGCGAGTTTGTAAACATAGCTTTTTCTAAAGGATTAGGAATTTATTCTGGATGGCGCTTTTTGCTTACTTTTTATCGCTATTGATAAAAAGTCAGTCGCATCAGCTACGATAGTAGCGGCGAAATAAATTTTTATTGGATTTATAACAGCTTTATCAAGCCATAAAATACTGATAACACCATCTGGCAAAACTTCGATGATCTTGTTCACTCTGAAAGCTATCTTTTAATACCACCCAATAATATTTTTGTTTGCCTTCTACCTCTTTCAAATGCAAAACAATCAACCACTCCCCTAAAAATGTATTTGGCAGAACCTCCACATTTTTCTTAATTCCTTTTCTACAAATAATCTCTAATTTTTCTTTGCCGAGGAAATTAAATTGAGAAATCGATTTTGGGGACTTTAAAAATATATATTTCCTCAAATACAAATAGAAGCTTACTAAGCACAACCCTTCAAGTATTATTTTCACAATCAAGCTTGAAGGAATAAAACCCAAAGCAACCATAGCCAATATATGTAAAGTTAGCATTATCCAGAAAAGAAATTTAGATTTAGACAGTTCCATGAAAAAGTGATTTTAAACCTCTATGCTTCAGTAAAGCTTAACACAATAAATCATGATGTCAGATAGCAAAACTCAACACACCATAGTCTATATATCTATCGCGGTAACGCTCCTTTTTTTATTTTATATGGTTATTCTTCCTTGGCAACCTACAAATTTTATTAAAATCACCCCTTATGATTTTAGGCGGCTTTCTCAAATTTTTTTATTGGTTTTCTATCCCTTAATGACGATTTTCTCCATCACTGCTCGTGGTTATGTTTTTGAAACTTGGCATTCTTTTGGCAAGACAACCAAGACGCTCATCCTTTTGTTTTTCATTTTAGGCTTGCTCTCAAGTGCCTTTTCAATCGCCCCACTCCAAGGATTACTTTTTGTTAGTCAGTATTTCTTACTATTTATCATGGCGCTTTATATCGCAGGACTCTGTAAAGTTTTTCCTAACACCCTCCGATTTATTCTCTACGGCATTATTATCATCAGCACTGTATATGCCTTACTTACACTTCTCAATTATTTTTTTATCAAACTTGATAACACACAACACGACCATGCTTTCATCCTTTCGCAAATCATCTACCCAGAATTTATGAACATCCGTTTTTTAAACCAATATATTACCTGGGTGCTTCCGCTATTGATTTGGCCATTACTACAAAAGAATTCTAATAAAAAACTGTGCGTATTTATTATCTTACTCACTACTTACTGGTGGTATCTTGCTATTGCGAGTGAATCTCGTTCTGTCCCAGCTGTATGGATTACTGTTTTTTTCATATCAGCGATCTTGTACCGTCAAAAATCTCTATATTTTTTAAGCTGGCAGCTTGTTTGCCTTTGTGGTGGTTTTATAGTTTGTATGCTTATATTTCCAGAAACTCAAAGCTCAGCACCTCATATCCTCCCCAGAGGTATTGACATTAGCACACTGAATGCTTCAGAGCCTCGACTTGAACTTTGGGGGCTAGCACTGAAAAACATGCTCCAATACCCTTATTTAGGAACTGGTCCTGGCTCATACCCACTTTACGCTTTTGCCGCTAAATTTCTTAATGCAACGACCCATAACGCACCTTTAAT
>CAXBFV010000076.1:0-5692 GCA_963974985.1 uncultured Gammaproteobacteria bacterium
AGCAGCGGTCTCCAAAACCGCAGGTTGGGGGTTCGAGTCCCTCCTGGCCTGCCAAAAAATTAAGTTGAACGGCGTGTTGATCTATGGTAGACTGACGCGCCGTTTTTGTATAAATTAAAAAAATATTAAAGGTTTTTGTGGTGGCAATACAACAGGAATTAAAGAAAAGCAGCGGGCAGGGTAAGGCTCAGTCCGGTAGTGCTTCGAATAAAATAAAGTGGTTGTTTGTGGTGTTATGCGTAGTAGCATTGATAGTCGCAAATGTTTACTTTTCAAGCGTTGCGTTAGCGATCAGAGCGGCTGTTTTTATTGTGGCTTTGGCTTTATTGTTGTTTTTTGCTAAGACAACGACGCAAGGCGAGGTTGCTTGGGGATTTTTTAAAGACGCTCGAACAGAAATGCGTAAAGTCGTATGGCCTACTCGTAAAGAAACTTTGCACACAACAATGATTATTGTTGTAGTGGTGTTGATTGCAGCTTTGATACTGTGGTTTTTTGATAGCTTTTTTATGTACTTAGTGCGTACATTATTGTCGTTGTAGAGGGAACTGTAGAATGTCTGAAAAAAACATATCTGAAGAGAATGTCTCTAAGGAAAGTATGCCTGAGAAGGGTCAGCTTGAAGTTGATGTTTCTGAGAAAAGTAAAATGCGTTGGTATGTGATTCAAGCCTATTCTGGTTATGAGAAGCGTGTGAAGCTGCAGATAGAAGAAAGAATTGAGTTGGCGGGCCTGGGAGAATTTTTTAATCAGATACTTGTGCCAACAGAAGAAGTTGTTGAGATGAAGTCTGGGCAAAAACGCAGAAGTGAGCGTAAATTTTTCCCTGGGTATGTTTTATTGCAAATGGAAATGAATGAAGAGACTTGGCAGTTGGTTCGTCGTGTGCCGCGCGTTTCAGGCTTTATGGGTGGGACAAATGAAAAGCCTATGCCTATTTCTGATAAAGAGGCGGCTAAGATTTTGAGTTCACTTGAAAAAGGTTCAGAAATGCTTAAACCTAGAACGTTGTTCGAGGTGGGTGAAGTTGTGAGGGTTCTAGATGGACCTTTCGCAGATTTCACGGGTGTGGTTGAAAATGTTAACTATGAGAAGAGTCGAGTTCAGGTTGCAGTGTCTATTTTTGGACGTTCAACGCCGGTAGAGCTTGAGTTTTCTCAGGTTGAGAAAGACGCATAGTCTTAATTGAATAGAAAACGGGGAGCCTTGATCGGCGTTTGCACCCATACATAGGAGCAAAGTTATGGCTAAAAAAGTACAAGCCTATATTAAATTACAAGTAAAAGCCGGACAGGCAAATCCAAGTCCACCAATTGGTCCAGCTTTGGGTCAGCATGGTGTGAATATTATGGAATTCTGTAAAGCATTTAATGCGCAAACACAATCAATGGAAGCCGGCTCGCCAGTTCCTGTTGTGATTACAGTTTATGCGGATCGGAGTTTTACCTTTACAATGAAAACTCCTCCAGCATCTTTCTTGTTAAAGAAAGCAGCAAAACTTAAGTCGGGTGCTGCAAACCCATCTAAAGAGATTGTTGGTAAAGTGACGCGTGAGCAGTTAGAAGAAATTGCTAAAATGAAGGACGCAGATTTAACAGCGGCTGATATGGACGCAGCAGTAAGAACAATCGCGGGCTCTGCTCGTAGTATGGGCTTAGAGGTTGAGGGAGTTGAGTAATGAGTAAAGTATCAAAAAGAATGAAAAACATTTCAGAAAAAACTGAATTCATGAAGCAGTATGAAGCAATTGAAGGTTTTGACTTATTAAAATCTCTTTCAAGCGTTAAGTTTAATGAAGCGGTGGATGTTGCAATTAATCTTGGTGTTGATCCTAAAAAATCTGACCAAGTTGTTAGGGGTGCTTCTGTATTGCCTCACGGAACTGGGAAAACAGTAAGAGTTGCTGTGTTTACTCAAGGTGAGAATGTTGAGAAAGCAAAAGCGGCAGGTGCTGATATTGTCGGAATGGATGATTTAGCGGCTGAAGTTAAGAAAGGCGAAATGAACTTTGATGTTGTGATTGCTTCTCCTGATGCAATGCGTGTTGTGGGTCAGTTAGGCCAAATTTTAGGTCCTAAAGGTTTGATGCCTAACCCTAAAGTGGGTACGGTGACACCTGATGTGGCAACTGCAGTTACAAATGCTAAATCTGGGCAGGTGCGTTATCGTGTTGATAAGGCGGGTATTGTTCATACAACAATAGGAAAGGCTGATTTTAATGCGGTAGCATTAAAAGAAAACTTGGAATTATTGATGACAAACCTTAAAAAAGCAAAACCTGCAAATGCAAAAGGTATATATTTCAAAAAGGTAACAATTTCTACAACCATGGGGCCAGGTTTAGCGCTGGACATGGGTTCTTTAGTAGTGTAGAATGCCGCTCCTTTAAAAGTTTCTTTGGGTGTCGTTGTTTTTCTTTATGAGAAGCAGAGATGTCAAAGACCGTAGGTGTGCCTGGTTAGACCCGGGTGCTTAATACTCCCTACGCAGGCGGGACGATGACCTGATATTTTATCAGTTATTAACCGTTTTTATAAACGTAGACAAAAGAGGATTAGCAAAAAATGGCGCTAAAACTTGAAGACAAAAAGATGATTGTTTCTGAAGTAAGCGAAGCTGCTTCTTCAGCATTGTCTGCGGCAGTAGCTGACTATCGTGGTTTGAGTGTGGGGCAAATGGATGCTCTTCGTTCAAAAGCGCGTGCGTCTGGTGTTTATCTTAGAGTGGTTCGCAATACTTTGGCTAAAAGAGCTTTAGAAGGAACGGATTTCGAATGCATGAAAAGTGCATTTGTAGGTCCGCTTATTCTTGCTTTTGCAAATGAAGAGCCGGGGGCTGCAGCAAAATTATTTAAAGATTTTGTGAAAGAATGCGATCAACTTGAAGTGAAATATTTAGCAATGGGTGGTGAACTTTATGGTCCGGAAAAATTAGATGAAATGTCTAAACTTCCAAACCGTGAGCAAGCGCTTGGTATGTTGTTAAGTGTGATGCAAGCACCGATTACAAAACTTGTACGTACATATAATGAGATACCATCTCAGGCTGTGCGTGTGATTGCTGCTGTACGTGATACAAAATAATCGTTTAAAAATAATAATAAGTAAAACATAACTTGATAGGAGTTATTAATATGGCTATTACAAAAGAAGATATCTTAAACGCTGTTGCAGAAATGAGTGTAATGGATGTTTGTGATTTAGTGTCAATGATGGAAGAAAAGTTTGGTGTTTCAGCTGCTGCTGCAGTTGCTGTTGCTGCTCCTGCTGGTGCTGAAGCTGGTGCCGTTGCTGAAGAGCAAACTGAATTTGATGTTGTTATGACAAGCTTTGGTGAAAACAAAATCGCTGTAATTAAAGCTGTTCGTGCCGCAACAGGCCTTGGACTTAAAGAAGCTAAAGCTGCTGTAGAAGGCGCCCCTGCTTCTTTGAAAGAAGGTGTGTCTAAAGACGAAGCTGAAGAAATGAAAAAAGCGCTTGAAGAAGCTGGTGCTGTTGTTGAACTTAAGTAATTACTTAGTTTAACTAAAAAAACGTATAAAAGGCTGCGAGTTTAACTCGTGGCCTTTTCTGCTATATGCAGATCTATAAGAGATTTAAATTTGATAAAAAGTCCTTACACGCTTATCAAAAGTTATTGGGATAGGTGAAGGCACTCGTTTATTAGTTTTTGAATGATTGATGATTGATTTTAACAATATTCATAGGAATACTTGATGACATATTCATACGCTGAAAAGAAAAGAGTTCGTAAAGAGTTTGGTAAAATTCCCAATATAGTAGATGTTCCTTATCTATTATCTGTTCAAATGGAATCTTATCGTGACCTTCTTCAACGAGATATCGCGCCAGAGAAAAGAAAACCAATTGGTTTGCAGGCTGCATTCTCATCAATTTTTCCGATAATAAGTGTTTCAGGCTATTCTGAATTGCATTTTGTGAGTTACCGTTTAGGGGTTCCAGTTTTTAATGAAAACGAATGTCGTATTCGTGGGATTACTTACGCTTCGCCATTGCGTGTTAAATTACGTTTGGTGATTTACGATAGAGAAACCAAATTAGAAGACAAAGTTGTCAAAGACATTAAAGAGCAAGAAGTCTACATGGGTGAAATTCCTTTGATGACGGACAATAGTACATTTGTAATTAATGGAACAGAGAGAGTGGTTGTTTCTCAGCTGCATCGTTCTCCAGGTGTGTTCTTTGATCATGATCGTGGTAAAACTCATTCATCAGGGAAAATTTTACATTCAGCAAGAGTGATCCCGTATCGTGGCTCTTGGTTGGATTTAGAGTTTGACCCTAAAGATTTATTATATGTTCGAATTGATCGCAGACGCAAATTACCAGCTTCTGTTGTTCTTAAAGCAATGGGTTATACCGTAAAAGAAATTCTTGCAGAGTTTTATTCTGAGATGTATTTTTCTTTCAAGGGTAGTGATATTGTCATGAAAGTATCACCAGAGCAATTGAAAGGTCAGACCGCTCCTTTTGAAGTTGTAGACGCTAAAGGTAAAGTGGTTGTTGAAGAAGGTAAGCGGATTACAGCAAAGCATGTTAAACAGCTTGGTGATGTGAAAGAAATGAAGGTGCCTGAATCCTATGTTATGGATAGAGCGCTTTATAATGATATTATTGATACCACAACAGGTGAGCTTATTGCTGCGGCAAATGATGAAGTGACGCCAGGTTTGTTAGATGCTTTGCATGAAGCAGGAATTAAAAAATTCCAAACTATTTATAGTAATGATCTGGATGTTGGTTCTTATATTTCAGATACATTACGTGTAGACGTATGTGCAAATCAATTGGAAGCGCTGGTTGAAATATACCGTATGATGAGACCTGGTGAGCCGCCAACAAAAGATTCAGCTGAGTCTTTATTTGCAAATCTTTTCTTTAAAGATGATCGCTATGATCTTTCTATTGTTGGACGGATGAAATTCAACCGTAGAATGGGTAGAAAGTCTGATCAAGGTGAAAGCATCTTAAGTAAGCAAGATGTTGTTGATGTTATTAAGACATTGATTGATATTCGTGATGGTCGTGGTGAAATTGATGATATTGATCATCTTGGTAACCGTCGTATTCGTGCAGTAGGTGAAATGACTGAAAATCAATTCCGTATCGGGTTGGTGCGTGTTGAGCGTTCTGTAAGAGAGCGTCTATCTATGGTGGATAGAGAAAATGCAATGCCGCAAGATTTAGTGAATGCTAAGCCTATTTCTGCAGCAATTAAAGAATTTTTTGGTTCAGGTGCTTTATCTCAGTTTATGGATCAAGATAATCCATTGTCTGAAGTAACACATAAGCGTCGTATTTCAGCACTTGGGCCAGGTGGACTTTCCCGTGACCGTGCAGGTTTTGAAGTGCGAGATGTTCACGCAACACATTATGGTCGACTTTGTCCAATTGAAACACCTGAGGGGCCAAACATTGGTTTGATTAACTCTTTAGCGTGTTATGCAAGAACAAATTCTTATGGTTTCTTAGAAGCGCCATATAGAAAAGTAGAAAATGGTAAGGCGACAGATAAAATTGAGTATTTATCTGCAATTGATGAAGGTAGTTTAGTGATTGCGCAAGCATCCGCCACTTTAGATAAAAATAATAAGCTTACAGATGAATTAATTCCTGCTCGTTCAAAAGGCGAAGCCGTCTTTACGACAGCAGATCAAGTTCAGTATATGGAC
>CAXBFV010000077.1:0-5666 GCA_963974985.1 uncultured Gammaproteobacteria bacterium
ATCCGCTTTATGGCCAGTCTCGTTTAAAGTTTTGGGCAGACCCTGGTACCGATGGAAAATTCCACCTGTACTGCGAAGGCTTTATCAGTCTCACAAATGAAGAATTAGAAAAATTAGATGCACCCTATTATGAATTTGGGATAGATTAAAAAATACTATTATGAATTTTTTGGGCTGCTCATCCATGAGCTAACTTAGTGTCCTACTAATTCCCTAAAGTCATCCAAGACTAACGCCAAATCCAATCTGGCTGAGCTTCCTGCTCTAAACGCTCTCCAGCTTGGCCATCTAGCCAATCCTACCTCCTTGGTAAGTGCGAGCATTATGCCAAAGTAAATGCTAAAAAGCTAGTTTTTAAATCTACAACTTTAAATGCACATCTAAACCTAAACGCTTTTAATTATTAACCTGAAAGATATTAAAAGTTTGCTGTGTACGACCATTCTTTAGATGTTTTTTAGGCATCTCTTCACGCTCAAAAGCTTCTAGAATTTCAAGATTGAGGGCAGAGGAAAAGTGCTGCTGCATTTCTTCCATAGAGATGGAGTATGGCGCGCTATCACTGGGACCATTATGCGTCGTTGTAATTAATAAAACTTTAGTTTTACCCTGACATAATTCAGCCATTTTTAATGCGTACTGTTTACGCACCTCTGTAGGTAACGCAATATACCCACCACGGTCATACCAAAAATCAAAGGTCACCCCAAAAGTTTTAGGAGTGACTTTTAGAATATCCGCAATAACAATACTTACTTTCTCTGATTCAAAGACTCTATGACCATCTTTAGTTTTGCCAATAACATAGGAGATCTCATGTTTAGTAAAAAAACTTTGTGCAGCCACTTCAGATAACTCAACCCCAATCACTTTCATGCCACGCTCAAGCAAATAAGTCATATCAATACTTGCCCCACATAACGGCACAAAACAGACAGACTCTGGATTTAAATTAAAACTAGAAAAGTATTTAACTAAAAACTGATTGGGCTCCTGCTGGGTAAAGCCTTCTGTTTCACCTTTTTCCCAGCGGTTTTTCCAGTATTCATTACTTATGCTCATCGATACTTTAACCAATTAGCAATAAGTTAAATAATGATCATACTCTGGGACCTTTCCGCGAATAACTGCGTGATAAGTTTCTTTTACTTGTGCTGAGATAGGACCCAATTCATCTTTGCCAATCACATTACCATCAATAGAGCGTATTGGAGTAACTTCGGCTGCAGTTCCGGTAAAAAACGCTTCATCTGCCGCATAAGCTTCTTTTAATGTAATCGTAGTTTCAATTAAATCAATACCCATACCACGCACAACTTCTATAACTGTTGCACGCGTAATACCGGCCAAGATATTTCCTAAACGTGGCGTATACATTACCCCATCTTTCATCATAAAAAAGTTTTCACCGGCACCTTCCGCAATATTGCCCTCAAAATCTAAAAATAAAGACTCGTGATATTCAGTACCCTCAAGTTCCAATGAACCCATGATACCATTCACATAATGGCCACAAATTTTGGCATCGGCCACGGTTGAGTTTGGATGAATACGAATATAACTACTCGTTTTAATATCCACTCGATCATGGGGTAAATAAGCCCCCCAAGGCCAGCAAGCAATCATGACTTCAACAGGATTATTTTTAGGATTCACCCCCATGGCACCATAACCGTAATAACTAAGGGGACGAATATAGCCGTGCTGTAATTTATTCTTTTTAACCACCTCAATAGTGGCAGCCCTCAGTTCATCAAAGGTATAAGGCAACTTTTCTGCCATCCCTAAGGCTTTGCAAGAGTAAAGCCAACGTTCAATATGCTCATCAAGGCGAAAAATAGCCGGCCCTTTAGCCGTCTCGTAAAAACGAATTCCCTCAAAAGCACCACTACCATAATGAAGCCCGTGGGTTAAAACATGAACTTGCGCCTTATCCCAAGGGACCATCTTACCGTTATGCCATATAAAATCTGTTGTTTGCATTTTTCAAAACCTCTATTTAAATCACTGATAAATATTATACTTCAGCTTTATTTATTAATCTTTCTACGTCATTCCTGCGAAGGCAGGAATCCAGTACTTACAACTGTCATGGAGTTATTTAACTCCTAAGGATCATTTCAAGCCAAAGACCTGGATCCCGAATCAAGCCCGGGATGACCTTCGAGAGTTTCCTTTAATAACTTCAAGCCTTCCATTAATCACGCCATTCCAGATCATGTAACATCGTCTTAAATCTTTTCTCAATAATTTCTTTTCCCACATGAACATGCAAATCGTCCACGAATATATCTAATGCCTTGTAAAACACCTCAAATAAACTTTCAGCTCTGACCATTACCAGTGTTTTAGATTCCTCTGGGGCAAATTTTATATCTGGACCTTCGCCAGTATAATATCCAATCATTCGCACCTTTCCTTTTTTGCTTAAGTTGGATTCAGCCGTATAATTATGCAAAAGCCCACACCTTGCAGCAAACCATTCCAAGCCTACTATGGTATCTTTACCCGTGAATTTAAGGTACTTGTCACACCATATAATATAATCATCCCCACTTGAAACCTCCCTCTCTTCTGGCAATCCTAGCTTAGCCAGCACATCAATCCCCGCATACATAAGCACCAAAGCTGCTCTCAATGCACCATTGCTTACACAGAGTTCAATTGGGTACTTTATACCCTGATAGATAACATTCACAACAGAATCTTTAGATATCTCCATTATCTTCCTTATGTTTTGAACTGCTATTCATTCTCTAATAAATACACTAGTTTCCCATCAGTCACACAAATATTGCAAATGAGCATCCGCATTTTTTCAAACAACGCAGAGTTACGGAAAAAGAGCCCGTGTAAGCCCGTGTATTTTTATTCGTCGGTCACGCAACCTAGCGCCGCTGAGGATACGTTCTTGATGTATTTATACAAGGCACCTCGACTCGCTTTATAAGCTGGCTGCTTCCAAGCGGCTTTGCGCTTTGCCATTTCTTCATCTGAAATATGTAAGTCCATCACATTATTGATTGCATCAATGGTGATCTTGTCACCATTTTGCACCAAGGCAATCGGTCCGCCTGTTTGCGCTTCAGGTGCCACATGCCCCACGATAAATCCATGAGAACCTCCTGAAAAACGGCCATCTGTAACCAACGCCACATCTTTACCCAAACCGGCGCCCATAATCAATGAAGTAGGCTTTAACATTTCCGGCATGCCAGGCCCACCTTTTGGGCCTTCATAACGAATCACAATCACCTCACCTTTTTTAATTCTATTTTGAATTAAAGCTTCACACATTGCTTCTTCAGAATCAAAACAGTTGGCCACTCCTTTAAAGATTTCACCCTCTTTGCCGGTAATTTTTGCCACAGAACCTTCCGGCGCCAAAGAACCTTTTAAAATTTGTAAATGCCCCGTTTTCTTTAATGGTTTGTCTAATGGGTGAATAATTGGGTTATTCTCAGGTAGTCCTGGCAAGTCTGCTAAATTTTCGGCCAAAGTTTTACCGGTTACCGTTATGCAGTCACCGTGCAACATCTTATGTTCTAATAACATTTTCATCACTGCCGGCGTACCGCCAATGGCATGTAAATCTGCCATCACATATTGGCCACTGGGTTTAAAGTCTGCAAGCAATGGTGTTTTATCTGTCAATCTTTGAAAATCTTCTAAGGTGACATCTACGTCTACTGCACGCGCCATGGCAATTAAATGCAAAACCGCATTGGTAGATCCACCCATGACCATAATAACCACCATGGCGTTTTCAAAGGCTTCTTTAGTCATAATATCACGCGGTTTAAGATCTATGGCAAGAAGGTGTTTAACCGCGTCACCTGCACGTTCACATTCCGCCTGTTTTCCTGGATCTGTTGCGGGTGTTGAGGAACTATAAGGTAATGACATCCCAAGCGCCTCAATCGCACAAGCCATTGTATTTGCTGTATACATGCCACCACAAGCTCCCGCACCTGGACAGGCCTGCTTAACAGTCTCTAAACGTTCATCTTCACTAATGGCGCCCGACATGCAAGCACCATAACTTTGAAATGCCGTCACAATATCAACAGGTTTTCCACGTACAACGCCCGCTTGAATCGTGCCACCATAAATCATGAGCGCGGGTCGATTTAAACGTCCCATAGCAATCATGCATCCTGGCATATTTTTATCGCACCCAGGAATTGAAATACAGGCATCATACCAATGCGCGCTCATGACAGTTTCAATAGAGTCGGCAATCAAATCACGCGACTGCAATGAATAACTCATCCCATCAGTACCCATGGAAATACCATCACTCACCCCCACGGTATTAAAGCGCATCCCCACAAGGTTGGATTTCGTCACGCTATCTTTGACAAATTGAGCCAAATGATTCAGATGCATATTGCAGGTATTGCCTTCATACCAAACACTGGCAATCCCCACTTGCGCCTTTTTCATATCCACATCTTTTAGACCTGTACCATAAAGCATGGCTTGTGAAGCCCCTTGGGTTTTATCTTGGGTGAGTACTTGGCTGTATTGGTTTAATTTTTTTGTCATTTCTAAACGCCTATGTTGGATCTAAACTGCTACCAACCATTATGAGCCAACCTCTATTAATCCTCAATCAAGTCTTAACATGCAACGCAATTTACAACTCTTTACAACTTGTTTCTTTACGGTTTAACTTCAGACCCTTAATATCTTCCCCGACAACAAACAAATATAAAATAAGGAACTCTCATGAGGAAACTTTTACTAAGCATCGTATTAATATCATCTATAATCTTTACTGGGACAGCGTTGGCAGCAGCAACACCTCCACCTAGCGCACCAACCATTCAAACAGTATCAAGTATCAATAATTTTGTAGCATATGTGAACTCAATGAAAACCTGGAGTCAAAATACCTATGGCGTTAACTCGATATATGAAACTGGTTTTAATCTATACATACAGCCAGCCAATAACAATACAAGTAAATCTGTAAATGGTTATACAACCTACCCCAACCGTAGCAGTCTTCAAATAATTTCTAGTCAAAATAGTCAAGCAAAACAAAACTTTTTAACACATTCCTTAATTCCATCTTACCATGCTGCTGTAAAAAACCTGCCACCATTCAATTCTCTTAATCTTTTTACTGCTACGATAACTTTTAAAGGTAAAGAATCTACTTGCATTCAAAACAACAGATATAAGGGGTGTCAATTTATAGGCAGCTACTAAGCAGCATTATAAGCATCAGCAAAGGCCTCAACTGAAGCCTGAATGATATCAGGAGACGCCGCATGACCTTCTGAAGCAAAACCATCTTTTAAGATTTTAAGCTCCACATAAACCACGGCATTTACACCTTCACCACGAATTTTTACACGATAATTCGTAAGCTTAAAAACGATCTCGCTCGGACAGGCATCACATAATGCTTTAATAACGGCATCTACTGGCCCCACGCCTTGAGCTGACGCTTCATACTCTTTATCTAGGATGGAAATAATCACATCTGCATAAGATGTTTTATTTTTTGAGGTACTGACTTTAAAATCAAGCACTTCAAAGTGGTCTGGTCTTGGGCTTTCTAACTTCTCATAAACATCTTGGATAATGTCCTGGAAGTCAGCCACACTAATGGCTTTACCTTTCTGAAGAAATTGCCCAATTAAACGCTCTACCTT
>CAXBFV010000078.1:0-5652 GCA_963974985.1 uncultured Gammaproteobacteria bacterium
AGCCGCATTATTGTCTATTGGAATACTACCATCCTCCAGATACATGATGAGTTGGTTCCAATTATTAAGTGAATAGGCAATAGCCTTACCCAATAGGCTCTGCGGTGGTGCTTTTTGAGTCAAATCATCAAGGGTTTTCTTGATTTCATCTAAAATAGGTTTTGATTTCTCCAATCTATAACGTTTGCGATCACCATCAGTGAGCTTATTGGTTAAGCAATGTCTCTCAACTTGATAGAGCTTAGCAATGAGTTTTACTATTTTTTCAGCATTGGTATTTTTCTTCTTGCCTGAGGTTTTTAGGATATAGGTAAACTTTCGCCTTGCATGTGCCCAACAACCAACGGATTTTCTTTGGTCATCATTGAAGAGCTGATTGTAACCGGCATAAGCATCGGTTTGCACAAACCCATTAAAGTCTTCAAGCTTTTCATAAGCATGTAAACCTGCTCGGGTGCTTTGGTAATCATACACCACACCTTCTGGGTTGGTATAAACCCACATGTAACCATTATGGGAAGGTGTCCTGCTCTCTACTTTTTTATTTGGATCATTGATCACGGTAACTGTTGTCTCATCTACATAAAGATGGCTTTGTGATTTAATCTGCTCAAGGGTTTCTTCAACGATGGGCTGACATCTTTCACCCATTTCCATCATCCAGCGACACATGACCTACCTTGTTAAAAAGACAAAAAAAAATTTTATCTAGGCTACTTTAGAGGCTCCTGATACATCGCATTATATATTTGCTCCCAAGCACTGGTTTCTGTAATGTTTTGAGGTAAAGGGTATTGATTACTTAATTTTTAATTGATCACTATCATGCTCTATGTTTTGATCCTGCTTATTATAATAATTTACTAATGGTGCTGCGAGCTGTATAGCGCGCAATGTCTTGCTTGACAAAGGGTCAATTACTATAACAACATCTGGTCTTTGGTAATGTGTACGGTAATACTCTTCAAAAGCTACAGCTCTCATATAACCGGCAGGTGAAACCAATTCCCCTGGCGCGGCCTGTGTTAATTTATCTCCATGCCTAACAATAATAATTTTATTGGGTAATGCAAAAGCCAAGCTCGAGACTAAGAAAAGTATCGTTATTAGGATGTACTTTTTCATTTCTCCTTTTGAAACTAAACGCTATTTATTTTTCCATCGAGCATTAGTTTTAGATTCATAAATCACTATTTTTTGAGTATACCTATACTGCTAGTGAATAGAACCCAAAAGAGATTCAAAGGCTCATCGAGATAAGCCGCTGCTTCTAATCATGTAAGTGATTTATAATATCCACACCCACGCTCTCTATTCCTGTCGTATTTCCTGTATTAGTCAGCACCATCACCCCTATATTTTTCTGCACACCAAAGCCAATCCATTCATGGAAGCCTGGGTGCCCTCCCACCTTCATCATAATTTCACTTTCCCCTTTGGCACGCTTAATCCAAGCCAGTGCTTGTACATATTCATCTCCCTTTCCATCAGGAATTGTTACCTTAATGGCAGGATCGGATAAAGCGCCGCTTGGTTCAAAATCTTGCACCGTCGTTGTTAACTTCAAAGCCTCTAAGAGCTGTGAAGGATAAGCCCTACAATTTTCATTTTCTAGTGCATAAGCACAAACCTGTGCTTTCATATAAGCCCCCATATCTTTTGCTGTACTTCTTAATGCGCCGGCTGGCCCTTTAAACGTCCAAGGAAATTTAGAAGCAGGGTGATAGGTGTTTGTGCGTTTATTATAAATATGCCCCAACATTAATTCCGTTGATGGCCAAACAGTGGTGTTTGGCATATCTAATAAACCAGGTCCCGTTAGGTTTTTAGCAATCCATGCAGAAAAAGCCGGCTCATCATAAACAAAAGGATCCTTTTGTTCTTTATCATCAACATACATCAGCGCAACACCAAGCAATGCAAAGCTGCTGTTAGAGTATAAATTATAAGTAGGTAGATATTTCTCCCCTTGAATTGGCCGTGTCGGCGTAAGACTATTCACATAATTCACAAAACGCTGAAAAGAAAAAGGCTTGCCATTTATATCTCCAGGCGGGTTATCCGAATTAAAGCCGGCAGTAAAAGTAGCCAACTGCTGAAACGTCAGTTCTTTTTCACCTTCACTTAACTGAAACTTAGATGGCAAGCGCCCTTCCACTGTTTCATTTAAATTCAATTCTCCCTCTACCACTCTCAATCCCAGAATAGCGGCTGTAAAAGTTTTGGTGATCGAAGCTAACTCAAATGCTTTTTTACCATCCAAAGGCCCACCATTGACAGCCTCTTTCCCATATGTGAAAACACAACTGCCTTCGCCTAACTTTTCTACAATAATAATTGCACCCAGCGCTTGCGTAGCCTTAGGCACCATGGGGGGATTTCCATAAATTAAAGGGTGTGCTTTTTTATCCACAAAAGTTTTAATCGATTGACAATAGGGATCAGCAGCAAATGCAGCCTGGCAACATAAACTTAAGCCGCCTAAACCTAATAAAATTTTCTTAATACTGATATTGAATAGCCTTACTTAAAATTAAATAGTTATATCTAAATGTAGTCTATTTTGAGATTAAAGATATTAAATGCCTCTTAGAGACTTTGAATGAGCCCGCCATCTTTATCGCTCAAGCAACAGCTGTCCAATATCATCAAAGCTGATTATTCTAAATGCTCCACATCCTGTTTTTTATCAACGTAAAATAACATCCAAAATCCGACAAAAATCTGCTGAATATACCCCTCTTGCGTTCACCTACTTCAGAGAAAGTTCTACAACATAATGATTATAATATTAACTTGATTATTGGAATACATTAATTTCAGGCACGCGCAATACTGAAATGCACCCGGCCTATACTTATAAAAACGCTTTCACTAATTAGAGAGAGCAACCTGATACAAACCTTTGTTTGTAGCAACATATAGCCTATCTTTTATCACTGACAATGAGGCTATGGTAATATCATTCACTCCTGGATCAATCTGCTCTGGGCGAATATTAATAGGATTATCTCCTGTCTTCACATCACCTTTCTCATCAAGCGGATAGATATATAGCCCATTATTTTCTGTCCCCACAGCTAGAAAGTGTACGCTTCTGGCAACACTCACGATATCATCATTAGGGAGTAATGCTTCCTGACCCCAATTCCAATCACCAGGGTTAGGCCAATTATCTATATTCATTTCTGCAACCTCTAATCCACGCGTTGTCCCAACATAAACATGCGTTGTGAATCGATCCATTGCATTAGGGTTTACCACTGCATTTTGCAATGCTACTGTGGGCATTTCATGCCACCAATCACTATAATCCTTATAAAATAAGCCATGGTTACTGCCAACTAAAGTCAAACCTGTCTTCAAATTTGCAACAACTTCTGCTTCTGTGGTTACCTCACCAGAAATATTATTAAATTGAGCAACATCCCAGCCATTTTCTGCATCACAGCGCCAAGGCCCCAAAATTTCACAGAATGAAATACCATCAGCAGGCAATTTATCTATCCAATTATCATCAAAAACTACAGGGTAATTGTATTGCCCTCTAAGTCCGGCATTTAGAACAATATTATCCACACTATGCAAAAAAGGATAAACTACATTCTGGGTATTAACGCTTGCACTAACAACGGGATCACCCTTCTCGTTAAATCTAATCTCATACAAATATGATAGCAGTGAATAATTGAATAAAATATTTCTATACTTTGGAAAACCGCGCCCATATACATCCTTACGATAGTCAGCAAGATAAACAGAAATACCGGCATAAATTACATACTTTCCATCAATTTTGGAAACTGTCATGCTTTGACGAAGTGTATTTTCCAGCACATCAACCCGCTCATAGGCATGCAATGGGAACAACTGAGAATAATCTAAATCAAGCTGTTTAAAAACACCCTTATTCTTAAGGTCTATATAAATCGGTGCATTTTGTAGTTTGCGATCAACCACACCTGCTTTAGCAATTGCAAAAGTCCCATATGCATTGGTAAGTACACGAGCAATAGGAGCACTAATATCTTGTCCTGAAGAATCTTTAATTAACTCTACTTTTGATTCTGCAAAAACACTAACTGAAATAAGCGTCATATAAAACGCCGCCAACAATATAATTATTTTTTTCATACAAATACACTTTCAACTGCTCTCAACAGCATTCTAGCAAAGGTTATGAAGAATGTAAATTTTTAGCGTCTGTCACGACAATCATGATATATCATATAAACACTGTCCAAATTAGTGTCGCCAGATCAGATCTGTGCCTGCAAAGACTAACTCTTAATAGAACTTATGACCTTCTCTTCAGATATTTCATTTACCGTCAAAGCCATATGCCAATCAGGTCTAATCAGGACATAACGGGATGGATACGTTCTTTCTGGAACATGGCAAATTTTAAGTTCGCTGATTTGGAATTTTATTTTTTCCTTCCCACATACAATTAATGTCCAATGCGTAGACGATAGTCTTTCATGAATGGGCTTTCCATTTATTAATGTATCTGGCAGTAGTTCTTCTAATTTCATAATTGTTCACTTTAGTTGATGTCTCTCTAGAGTTTACTCTATTCAGGGCTATTTGATGAGAAATTATTAACCGCTAAATACTTTTAATATTTCTCAGTATACTCAACGGCAAAAAATATAAATCTTTATTCTAATCTAATGGAAAGAAACAAGACCCACGCCTGGGATAATAACCCCAAAAGGTTTCCAAGAAACACCCGCTGTCAGTCCAAATAATGTGATATAAAAAGAATGATTACAATAAGTGTACCCAAGCAAGCCATATAGAGAAACATCACTCCATTGCCATTTATTTTTATAACTTTGCCCCAAAGCATTGTAAGGCATGTGAAGCCCAGAATTAGGCAACTGATTTATAATATATTGTATAAATGTATTACTATTAGGCCCGGGCCAAGCTCGATACTTATCAGCATAAGGATAGCTCTTAGCTGCCTCTTGAATTTTTGGAATCAATGCAGTCGCCTGCTCCCCCACCACTATACCCTCTATTGTTGGCTGATTACCAAACCACAATAAATCTGGAACACGGTTTGAAATATCCACAATAGGTTTACCTCGGTAAGCATTCCATCCTAAGACCTGATAAGTCCTAAAATGTTTGGCATCTTTTGTCTTAAAAGAAATCCATGTATGCGTACTAAACATCCCTCTCCAGCTAAATGCTCGCGCTGACATAAGGACAATAACTGCTTTTTTATCTAATGACATTGACTGGAGTAATTGAGTTGGGGCATGACTTGCTGTTTGCCAATTCTTTGTAACCGCTATTTGGCCTGAAATAAAAAGATAAAAAGGACCTAATAAGCATAATAATACAATAATGGAAATAATTTTTCGGGCTCTCTTCATCGTTATATGACTGCCTTCATCATTGAGGTTTCTTATTTTGCCATGCTCTACAGAGCAAAGGAAGGTGGCTTCAATAATTCTTATTTTCTATAGCTAACCCGGAAATTCTCCACTCTGACTAATTTAATAAAAAACAGTTAATCCATCTGATAACGCATAAGACTTTGGATGAAGCTTAATATTTTTATTCATAACTAATCGCTCTCTAATTCAGGGCCAAAGCTTCCTGTAATACCAATTGTAGTATAAAATAAGGTGTTGGTCT
>CAXBFV010000079.1:0-5598 GCA_963974985.1 uncultured Gammaproteobacteria bacterium
TTCACTAAAGAAGGTTTTCATAAGACACAATTACCGGGTGAACTTCATCAAAAAATAAAAACATTTTATGATGAGAATAAGGAACAATCTCAAGATGAGTTTTCAGGAAATAATGATACCTTTATTCATTCAGAAGAAAAAAAATCACCCAGTAAAATGGTGGAGCTGACTGCCACATTACGTGAAGAGATTTTTCAAACGATTCATCCCTTATTAGAAGAGTGGGTGGGCCAGAAACTTATGAGTACTGCGGTTTATGGTATTCGAGAATATCAGCATGGTGCAGTATTGGACATGCATGTAGACCGGTATCAAACCCATATTGTCAGTATTATTATTAATGTAGATCAAGATGTGGATAGTGAGTGGCCACTGCACATTTATGATCATTATGCTCGGATTAATAAGGTTCTATTAAAACCTGGTGAAGTAGTGTTCTATGAGTCAGCAACCCTAGCCCATGGGCGACCTGAAGCCTTAGATGGTAAATCTTATGCCAATATTTTTGCACACACCATGCCTGTGGGCTGGTCTGAAAAAGCTATGCATATTGAGAAAAAATTAGCTGATGGAAAAATGCAGCAAAGGATGAAGTTTTAATTTAAGGTTTTTTTTGGTTATTTCTATTTGATAAGGCGTTTCATCCAAGGCAGAAAAATAAAAGCGATAATAAACATGATTAGGCCAATGCCCGCAAACAGTATAAAAGCGTGAAGGTAACCAGTATTTTGCTGTGAGATAGGGCCTGCTTTTGAAACGATGACCGCACTTGCAAGTACTGAGGAGATGGTTGCGGCACCGCCAATAGACATTTGCCAAACACCCATAAAAAAACCTTCTCTATCTTTGGGCGCAAGTTTTCCAGCCATTGAGAATCCAATGGGTGCTAAAAACAATTCTCCCAGTGTGAAAAAGAAATATGCGAGTATCATCCAGGAAAGGTTCATCAGTCCTGATCGATTAAAGTAAACTTCAACGACAAGGACAAGATAGCCAATTGCAACCAGAAAAGGTGCAATGGTGAATTTAGTGGGCAAAGATGGATTTTTGTTTTTAGCTTCAAGTTTAACCCAGACCTGAGTCAAGATAAGACCTGTGAGTACAACAAAAGTGGAATCCAGGCTAAAAATAAATTCTGCTGGAAAAGTTACTCCCAAATAGTGGAGATTAATTAGGGTATTGCTAAATACGGTCAAGAGTGTGGGTTCTAAGAAGTAAAAAACCCAGAAGAAGAGAGAGAGTAGGCATAAGGCATAAAATAGAATAATTTTTGATTTAACTGTTTTGTCATGTTGTTTGAAGTAAATACAGACACCACCAAAAACGGCCCCGAGGAAAATTAAGCTGACAAAATAATAATTGAGTGTGCTATAGAGCAAGATTGCTAGGCTAAAGAAGGTTAGTAGTAAGCTGCAACTAAAGAGAATAAGAAAATGTTTTTTAGAAAAACCTTGGTTATTTGTTGGACTTGGGTTCTGCGCAGTGATTTTTTTGTGAATAGGTATGTAAATGATAATAGATAGTAGGACTACAGCAGCACAAGCTAAGTTAGTTAATGAATACCCGATGTATCTCGCGGTAAAGGCCCCAATCATTAAAGAAACTGAAAATCCAATATTCATGATCATGTACATGAATGTAAACCCACTTTCTCTGCGCGGGTCATTTTTACGGTAGGTGTCTCCCAAGACGCAGTAGTAAGCAGGCATTACTAAAGCCGCACCAATGGCTAAAAGTGCGAGTCCAAAGATAAGTAAATGATATTGCGAAAAAGCAGTAAAGCAAACGCCAATAAAAGCAAAAATTGTCCCACATGTAATTGCTTCAAGTTTGCCAAATTTATCAATTAACCATCCACCGACCAAAGGCATCATAAAAAACAGCGTGTAGAAACTGCCTAGTAATACAAAAGCTTTTGTATTATCAAAGTGAAAGGTTTGTTTGAGGTAGAGTATAAGCATTGAAGGCACCCAACCTTGTGCAAAAGCGAATAAAAAAAGGCACAGCCCTATTAACCAAAGTCCTGAGGGTTGTTTTAGTGAGTTGGTTTGTTTCAAAATATGTACTTCACTTTCGAATAAATATGAATTTAAAGATTAGCAAGAAACATACCTATAGAGTATAGAAGTGTGCTATAAAACTTATTTAATAAGCCGCTTCATCCAAGGCAAAAAGATGAGTGCAAAGATAAACATACCTAAGCCAATACCCGTAAATTGAAGAAAACCATGCATATAGCCGGTATTACTTTCTAAAAGAGCGCTATCAGCAGGCATCACTAGAGAGCTAGCAATTAAAGATGAAATAGTTGCTGCTCCTCCAATTGAAACTTGCCAAACACCCATAAAAAACCCCTCAGTGCCTTTTGGTGCAAGTTTACCAGCCATAGAAAAACCAATAGGCGCTAAAAATAATTCACCTAGTGTGAAGAAAAAATAAGCTAAAACCATCCAGGATAGATTCATGAGACCTGTGGGATTAAAATATATTTCAAAAAATAAAATACCATAACCAATAGCAACCCAAAGTGGTGCAAAAGTAAATTTGGTAGGGAGAGATGGGTTTTTCTTAATTTTGTCGAGTTTCAGCCAAACTTTTGTTAAGACGAAACCTGTTAAAACAACAAAGACCATATCTAAACTAAAAATAGACTCAGGTGGGATGTGTAAATTAAATAGGTCTAATTTTACATTGTGCTGACTAAAAACAGTGAGCAGTGTTGGGCCTAAAAAATAAAAAGTCCAGAACCCTAAAGAAATAAAACATAAGATATAGAATAAAATAATTTTCTTTTTCTGCTCTGGGTTAGATCGAGTTTTGAAAATATAGATATTGGCTCCACCGATGAGCGCGCAGATTAGAACAGCAAGGATAAAATAAGCGAGAAAAGACTTAAAAATCAATAATACCAAAATAATAATGCTAAGAATAATGCTAAATAAGGCGAGTTTTAATAGGTTTTTTAGAGAAAACTTGGACACTTCTTCTGGCACTTGAATTTGTTTTTGAATATTGGTCAATAAACATAAATATAGTGCAAGTGAAAAGATAATAGCAAAAGAGACAAGTAAATTAGTGGTAGCATAATTAAGTTTTTCAGCAATAAATGAGCCAAGAATAGTAGCAACAGCAAAACCAACGTTCATTATTATATACATGAGGGTAAAGCCACTATCTCGACGCATATCATTTTTTTTATATAGGTCACCTAGTAGGCAAAAGTAGGCTGGTACACCTAAAGCGCCGCCTACTATAAATAAAGAGAGCCCGGATAATAGGATATTATATTGATGGATAGAGGTTAGCAGCAGACCGATAATTACTAATAGACTTCCGCAAATAATATTTTCTCTTTTTCCAAATTTATCGACAAAAACACCGCCAATAAGAGGCATCATATAGAATAAGGTCGTAACTGCGCCAAAAGTAGCAATGGAGGTGGCAGAAGAAAAATCAAAAGTTTTTTGTAGGTAAACTACAAGCATAGCCATGATCCAGCCCTGTGCAAAGCAGAAAAGAAAAAAGCAAAGACCAATATACCATAAGCCTGAGGGCTGTTTCAGTAGAGCTTTTTGTTTCAAAAGGTCTCAGTTTATTAGAGGGTATCCTATTTAAGATAATAGCAAAAAATGATCATAAGTATATATCTGGTATTTTTTGCTATGATTATAAGATGATTTTCATTTATCAATGAAAAGTAATTTTGTTTAAATTAAAGCATTGGTCAGATCAACCTAAAGAGTTGAAAATTATTTGTTTTTTGCAAATATTTATTGGTGCCAATTTATTTGGATTTTTATCCACGTTTATTTTATTTCTATTAAAGTATACGACCTTAAGTGACGGGTATTCTATATTTGGTATTCTAGCAGCGATGACTTGTATCGTGCCTTTGCTGGGGGGTGTATTAGCAGATAAATACTTTAGCCCAGTTCAAATTATTGTCATTTCCTTTTTACTCCAAGTGTTAGGTTTTTTGCTATTAGCACTTTTAATACCAAATGTCATAATTATTGGTGCTTTGTTGGTGGTAATTGGTATAGGTTTGGGAAGGTCTGCCATAACAAAATGGTTAGGTGGATTTTATACTAAAGATCAAAAAGTCCTAAGAGACCATGGGTTCCAATATAATTATGCATTCTTAAATTTTGGTGCAATTTTAGGACCTATATTTTATGGTTTGCTTTTTAGTAGTGATTTGTATCAGGTAGCATTTTTTATTAGTATGACGCTAATGATTATGAATACTTTACTGATCATTTACTTAACACATACAAAAATGACACTCAAAATGGTGTGGTTATTGATGGTCGGTTTTGCTTTAGTTGGATGCATGGATATGTTGATCCATCATTATGCTTTATTTGAACTGTTGGTACTTGTTATCACAGGCATGACGGTAATATGGTTAATATATTATGTGGTTTCTCAGCCTCAACAATTAAAAGGTATTGTCATATTTATTTTATTATTGAGTTTTATTAGCTTTTTGTTTTTTATTGTAGAGTATCAATTTGGTGCGTTATTGCCTATTTTCATAAAAAATTGTACCCAAATAGTGGTATATGGCTGGAAAATACCTGCAGGAAGTTATGCGGCTCTTTTACCTTTATCTATTGTAATTGGAGCCGTTATTTTACTACCACTCACTACCCGCCTTAGTCAGCAAGGGTATTTTAAAAACTATATGATTAAATCTGGTTTGGGCATGTTATTTGCAGGGTTGAGTTTTTTTATTTTTACTTGGGTAGCCCATATGTCCGGGGCAAATATAGGGGTAAGTGCTCTGTTAATTTTATTAGCGTATTTTTTATTAGGTTTAGGAGAAATTTTAATTGGTCCAATGGTTTTTTCAGCTATTACGGCTTTGATCCCAAAACTACAAATTATTGTATTCATTGGTATACTTTATTTATTCATTGCGTTGGGTGGTTTTGTGTCAGGTGCCTTTGCTAAATATATGGTGCCAGCTCATTCTTTTGCTATGGAATATATCCAGGCTTTTAGTATTTTGGGCCTAGCTTGTTTGGGCTGTGTTTTAATAATAACCCTACTTTATTTTCTATTTAAAAATAGATTCAATCTAAAATAATAGGATAAGTGATATTTGGTTAAAAAGACTAAAAGGATCATGTATAGATGATCTAGTTTTAATTAAAGCAGACAGAGAAAACAAATTACCCAAGGAGAATATCCTTTGTTTGAGAGCGAAAAGTAGGATGCTTCTCTGTCTACAAATTAGATTATAGGGGCAAAGGAATTAATAGCAAACATTATTTGCAGTAAAGGCTTAAAAATACAAAAGAAAAATTACATATGTGGGTTATTTTGATTTAATTTGTAGAAGGCTTCGTAAGAAAGTACTCCCTTTTGGGAACTCTAATTGACTCTTTTTAAAAGGCTCTTTGGGTTGATAAAGCATTTCTTGGAATCTGGAATCATCTTGGATATTTTGATTTTCAAGATCAATGTGTGAAAAGTTTAAAAGTGTTTTTTTAAGTGCTTTTTCAATAGGGGAATAAGGTGCATTGGCAACTTCTGGAATGACAGCTGATAGTTCGCTATGAATTTTTTCAAGATGAACCGCATATTGAATAT
>CAXBFV010000080.1:0-5597 GCA_963974985.1 uncultured Gammaproteobacteria bacterium
CCCAGACCTCTACACTGTCGTACACCACAAAAATAGGCATGTCACCAAACAACAGGATACCCATTTCATTGGCGTCTTTTTTAAAACGCTTCCAAAGTTCAGAAATTGCAAATTGTTCTTTTTTATAAAAGCTTAAAGCCTCATGCTGCTCATTAGAAAAATTAGTCAGAGTTTCAGCACATCGAAATCGATAAACCTCAGGCCAGCTAGACCATGGCTGCTGGTCAAATTTAGTTTTTAATACTTTAAATAAAGCGTAGTCTTGAAGCCACTCTGGAGCATTTTCTTTATATGCTTCAAAGGCACTACCATCAACCTCACTCTCCCAATCACTTGGTAATAGAGAAGGATTCATCGCAAAGGCAGAATCACTATGATAAGGTGAAATACCTTCAACAGGCGGTGTTAAGGGCAGCATTTGCCAGACAGAAAGACCTGATTTTTTCATCCAGTCTAAAAATCGCCAAGCGTGCTGGTCTAAAACCTTATTCGGTAAAGAAGTGGGGTGTAATAATACCCCAGCACTTCGGGAAAATAATTGTGCTTCCAATGCATACTCCTAATTACTTTATCACATGCTTTATTTTTTATGCATTCCGTCGCATTGTGCCTGCATTTTCTGCAGATCGACCACCTTTAGATAGAGGAATATCAAGCTCAGAAGGAATTTCTTTATTCAATAAAGTATAAAGCTTCTTCAAGTGTCTACGGTAAAGCTCATCAAAATCACGAACACTATCAGAAGGATTGTAGTCACCAAACCACCAAAACCAATCAGAGCCTTCACAAATTGCTAGCTGCTCGGTAGCGGCTTCAACTTGATCTGATGGTAAGCAATTCATCTCTAGGGTTTCATCATAAGCATTCTTAGCATCAATTAATAAATCCCAACCTCTGTTTTTATCTTTATCACCAATCCAAGTAGAAAATGATCCATAAACCCAGCTTCCAGCTTTTAAAGCTGGCAATTCATGAATTCTCACCCCAGGTTTTAACGCTTCAGAAAATGTCACCATTTCTATATTTTCACTTGATGAAAGTTTTTGATATAATTTTGTTAAAAACTGATAGGCATTATCAGGATAATATTCCCAGGCATTTTCGCCATCTAAAATAACCGGCACCACACATTCACCCGCATGATCGCCTAAATTTTTAGCGATATTTGTTAAATGATGTTCAAAATTATTTGCGGCATCCTCTGGACTCCAGTCTTTATACTGAAAGCCAATTAAGTCAGACAACCCATCATCACGAAAGAAACACACACAGTCTTTATTTGGAAGTTTAGAAGGTTGATAAAGCGCATCTTTGCTCGCCAATGCTTCTTGACTCATCCCGGATGCTTCATAAGAATGTCGCCAAACGCCTTCTCCTGAAGCCGTCCAGCGAATTCCAAACTCATCTAATACGCCTATTGCGTCTTCACTTAACGCACCTTCTGATAACCAAACACCCTCTGGTTTCTTACCAAAGCTATCAATAAAAACCTCCAAGCCTTTTTTCATATGCCATTTTGCACGCCCATAACCACCAGGATAGTCTGTATTAACAGGCATTGAAGCATCAGGCATTGCATCATAAGTGGTTTTGAAATCTAACAGAAGCGGCACAATTGGATGACCGTAAGGTGTCATTGAAATCTCAATCTGCCCTCTATCTTGTAACTTCTTATATCTTGGAATAATGCCTTTCAATGCATCTGCCATAATTTCAATTAAAAGACGTTGATCATTTTCACAAAAGTAACGTTTTTTCTGTATAAGCTTTTGGATTCTTTCGTCAGATTTTTTTAAACTCGCACCCATCCAAGCAATATGATACCAAACCAATAAATCTACAAAAAACTGGTCATCTAAATAGGAAATCGCAATTGCTTTTTCTTCTTCAGATTCATATTTATGTTCAACGATATTCACCAAATGTTTGAAATCAGGCAATGCATGAATCATTGTCGGTGCATAAGCGCGTTGGCAATCCTCAATGATCTTTGCTCTTTCAGAAACTTTAGATGGTATTTTTTTCACACCCGCGACAAGGTTCAAAAACCCATCACACATAGGCTCGCCATTTTTTAGCCAACCTTGAAGTTGCTCGGCATATTCTTTAATTTGATCAATTAGTACAGGTATAAAATTAATAACAGCCTTAGCACCCGGACAAAATTCCAAATAAGCCGCCATGTCGGTATAATCTTTAATGGCATGTAAATACACCCAAGGCAAACGATACTCGCCATCTAACCCATCTTTATAATGAGGTTGATGCATATGCCAGCACAACACTAGTTTTAGTTTATTACTACTCATGTGAAATTTTCTCTTCTTTTGAATAAATGATTACGACTTATAGCTAATTTGACCTAGCATTTCTGCTGTTACCAAAGTGATGCCATTTTCATCGACATAAAAACGCTTTTCATCTTCTTCACGATTCTCACCAATAACGGTACCTTTAGATAGTTTCACATCTTTATCAATAATGGCTTTAGTTATACGACAATTTTCACCAATATCTACATTTGGCAGGATTACGCTATCTTTAACAAAAGTGTGGCTATGTAAACGACAGCCATTAGAAATAACTGAACGCTTTACTCTTGCGCCAGAAAGAATGCATCCTGAAGCGATTAAAGAGTCAATTGCTTCTCCCCTTCTTCCATCATCATCAAAAATAAATTTTGCAGAAGGTAACTGAGATTGATAGGTCCAAATCGGCCAATTACGTTCATAAAGATTAAGCTCAGGTTTTACAGAGCATAGCTCCATATTTGCCTTCCAGAAAGACTCCAATGTCCCTACATCACGCCAATAAGCCGGCCCACCTGTTTCTTCATTGATAAACGGATAAGCAATAACGTTATGGTTGCCATCAATACTCGAAGGAATAATATCCTTACCAAAGTCTTTTGATGACTCTATATTTTCACCGTCTTCAATTAACTTCTCCACCAAAAATTTTGTTGAAAAAATATAAATTCCCATAGAAGCAAGCGCTTGATCTGGCTTCCCTGGAACTGATTCAGGGTCTGCGGGCTTTTCAGTAAATTTCGTGATATTCATTTTATCATCAACAGACATTACACCAAAGCCTGTGGCTTCCATTCTAGGCACCTCAATACATCCAACTGTTACATCCGCATTAGCCTCTACATGGGCTTCAAGCATCTCCTCATAATCCATAGTGTAAATATGATCGCCACCTAAGACTAAGATATAATCAAGATTTCGGCTCTGAATAATATCCAGATTTTGATACAAAGCGTCAGCAGTACCTTTATACCATTCTTTATTAACACGCTGCTGTGCTGGTAATATTTCAACAAACTCTCCTGCCTCATAGCGCATAAAACTCCATGCTCTTTGTATATGACGAATCAAGGAATGTGATTTATATTGGGTTAAAACCATTATTTTTCGGATGCCTGAATTCACACAGTTTGATAATGCAAAATCAATAATTCGATACTTGCCGCCAAAAGGTACGGCAGGTTTTGCGCGCCACCTCGTTAAATCCTTTAAACGACTGCCCTCGCCGCCGGCTAATACAATAGCCATTACTTTTTTATTTAAATGCTTACGAGATTTTGACATAATTGGCCACCTGTTTAAGTACATTAAAATTTGACATCAAACTGAAAACTTTTCACAGATAATTCAATACTAATCAAGTCTTTTTGTAAACAGACATCATGGGCATTTATACCAATACTAGAACTCACTAAAGCTCGTTTATTATTTTTTTATGGACACAAAAAAGCCCAAAAATAAAAAAGTTATCTTTAGGCTTTTAAAATAAAATATCTGTCTTTTAGGAAAGCTTATTCATTAACGCTATCTTTAAGGCCTTTACCAGCTTTAAAGCTTACTACGTTAGCTGCTTTAATTGTCATAGCTTCACCTGTTGACGGGTTACGACCTTGACGCTCTGGACGATTTTTAACTTCGAATTTACCAAAACCAATTAAAGAGATATTATTTCCATCTTTAAGGTTTGATTCGATGCATCCAAGCACTGCATTCACTGCTTTTGCAGCTTCAGTTTTTGTGTCGTACTGCTTACAGTTTTCTACTAAATATGCAGCAAGATCCGCTTTTGATAAAACTTTACTAGACATACTCTTTATATCCTTATTTTTGTGTTGAACAAAGCAAAAGTAACCCTGAAAACCTTTAAAGTAAAGGATATCTCAAAAATTTTTAGTGAATGTTTATAATGCTTTCGATATATTTTTTGAAAACCACTTTAAAATCAATTAGTTTGAACAAATAAAACATTATCAAAAAAAACGTGAAATATACCTTATAAAATAGGTTCTTCAGCAATATTTGTGGGTTGATGGAGGCTCCTTTAGTTTTCCAAGCTGATGATATAAAGCAATCTGCAAGCATCCCAGTGTTCTAAAGCCGTATGCCTTTTTGATAGTGAGTTTGGCCTTGTTATTTAAGCCTTCTACAGCACCTGATGATAGCTCTCCATTTGCATGAAACCAGTTTAAAATAAGACCCTTATGTCTGCGTAACATTTTGGCAACTTTCTTCATGGGTGATAATTTTGATTGCATAGCACGATCACTCCAGTCATCCATAAACCTCTCAGCTAAATCAGCAGATTTAAATTCCCAGAATCTTTGGAAGTCTTCCTTCATCAAATAAGCTTTAACGCTGTTTAAATTTAGTTTCAATAAATCACTGAGTTTACTGGTTTGCTTCTCGCTAAGGTTCTCCTTGTTCTTCAGCAGCAGCCAGCGACCTTTGGCTAAAACATTTTCTTCTTTATTCGCCTTGAATGTGTTCACATCATCACGACGGACTTGATCAACAGCCTCGCCAAATTTTTTGACAATATGAAAGCGGTCTAATACGTTCAAGGCGTTGGTACACTTCTTTTTGATAACCTTCAAATAAGGTGCCCACATATCACTGCAAACAAATGCTAAACGCTCACAACGAACTTTACCAAACTCACGAAAAAACCTAATTAGTGTTTTGACCCTACGATCTTTCCCACACCCATAATACCAATTGCAGTATAAAATAAGGTGTTGGTCTATATAGCAAGCCTTTTAAACGTCCCTCGCATACGAAAAAATGGGAACAACTTTGCTTAAAATCACAATAAAACTTAGAATGGTGCTTATAATTTATCCGCTAATAAAACCCACCTATGAAAAATGAATTTGATGTCCTTATCATTGGTGCGAGTGCTGCAGGTCTCATGTGTGCGATTGAAGCAGGGAAACGCAACAAAAGCGTCCTTGTGCTTGACCACGCTAACAAAGCAGGTAAGAAAATAATTATATTTCACACAACCCCCACTTTTGCAAATCAGCATTGAGTCGTTACACACCCTGGGATTTTATTTCACTGGTAGACAAACATCAGATCCCTTATCACGAAAAAACCCTTGGGCAACAGTTTTGTGACCATAAGTCTAAAGATATTTTAAATATGCTTTTAAAAGAATGTGAAGATGTTAATGCTCATATTAGACTCGACACAACCATTACGAATATAAAACCCCATGGGGGCGCTTACTCACTCAAAACATCCAATGGAGATTATCATTGTCAGTCTCTCGTCATTGCTAGTGGCGGG
>CAXBFV010000081.1:0-5577 GCA_963974985.1 uncultured Gammaproteobacteria bacterium
AGATGCTTTCGAGTATAGACCAACACCTTATTTTATACTACAATTGGTATTACCTCTCAATAAATTTTAAACAAGCATATAAATTCATCTCGCAAACAATAAAAGATCTAGATATAAAAAACGCTATCAACCGATCTTTCACTAAACTAATTTTCAATTAAAGCTTTAATTTGTTAGCATCAAGATAATAACTTTGTAAAAAAGAGCTCTTAATGAAAAGAAAAATAGCCATCTCCTTTGTTTTATTTTTTATTACTTTGTCACTTTTTGCATCGCTGCGCTCTGAAATGCAGCTACTCACTAAAAAATATAAGCTTTCCAACGCTTCTATTGGCATTACAGTACAACGCACCAAAAATGGAAAAGACCTTTATCAGTATCAGTCTGATAAAACCTTTATTCCTGCAAGTAATAATAAACTATTTACGGCGATTTCAGCGTTACTAGCCTTACCGCCAAACTTTACATTTAACACAACAATTTATATTGACCCCGCAAAAGTTCACAATAAAATATTAAACGGGAATTTATATATTCAATTTACGGGTGATCCCAGTTTAACCAGTTCAAGACTGAAAGCCCTTATCCAAAAACTAAAAACTCATGGCATTGATAATATCAAAGGAGATGTCGTACTTGTTGCCAACCGTTTTTCAGGAGACCTTTACCCTGAAGGGTGGTCTAAATCAGATATGGATTATTGTTATGCTGCCCCCTCTTCCAGCATGAACCTCAATAGAAATTGCATGATTATTTCTGTCGATAGTGCAGGAGATGGAAAAAGTGAAATCAAACGCCTCACTAATACGCAAGGCGTTAAAATCATTAATCAACTTACATTAGTTTCCGGAAAAAAAGCTAATTCTTGCCAATTCAAGTCGTTAATGACTGGTGAAAATATACTTTATCTAACAGGCTGTATCCCTAATCAAGCCCATACACGCATGAGTTTTGCTATCAGCAATCCTGCACTCAAAACGCTTGATATGGTAACTGATATCTTAAATAACGATCACATTGATGTGTCAGGAAGTATTGCCATTGGAAATCTACCCAACAAACTAACACCCATTGTGAAAACCAACTCATCCTCTTTAGATCAAATGATTAAACACATGCTATTACACTCAGATAACTTATATGCAGAAAGTATTGCAAAAAGCATTGGCTTCTATGTTAATGGAATAGGTAGCACACCCTCTGCTTCAGAGGCCATGACCAGCACACTCCAGAATGATCTAAAATTAAATACAAAAAGACTCATCCTCAAAGATGGTTCAGGTTTATCTCATTTTGATAAAACTACACCAAATTTTTTAGCAACAATGCTTACTAAAGCTTTTAATAATAAACAAATTGGTAAACGCCTCTATCGTGAGCTGCCTATATCAGGCATCAGCGGAACAATCAAATATCGAATGAACAGTAAGTCTCTACTAGGAAAAGTTCGCGCTAAGACCGGAACTTTAGACGGAACTATCGCACTTTCTGGCTATGTCGTAACAAAACAAAAACATCGCCTTTCATTTTCAATCATGATTAATGATTTAAACAAGAATCAAAGACGCTCTGCCAGAGCCTTTCAGAACGCGGCGGTACAGCTTTTTTATAATTATCTATAACTCTTCTACTACCTTCGCCTCAGCCTCCCCTTGAGTTTTCCCTGTCAGCTTACAATATAAAAAGACAGCCGGCCCAGATAATGCATATAGGAAGAACACTGTAAATAAGACATAAGCAGGACTTGTTGCAATAAAGGCAATGATTAGCACTACGGCAACCATTGAAGTAAATCCTTTACTGTCCTTAAAGTCATAATCCTTAAAACTTCTATATTTAAAATTACTGACCATCATAAGGCCTACAAATAAAACCAAGATCCCAACAAAAATAGAGCCTACAAAATTTGTCGTACCATGTTCACCAGCAACCCAAACAAGGCCTGCAATCACAGCCGCCGCGGCAGGACAAGGCAAACCAAAAAAGTAACGCTTACTTCCTGAGTCAATGGAAGAATTGAATCGCGCTAATCGTAAACCACAACTGGCTACAAAAACAAAAGAAACTAACCACCCTATTTGATTTAAATTATTTAAAGACCAAAGGTAAGCCACCAATGCTGGACACACGCCAAAAGAAACAATATCTGCCAAGCTATCATACTCCGCTCCAAAAGCACTTTGCGTATTGGTCAACCTTGCAACACGCCCATCTAAAGAATCCAATACGGCTGATATGAATATTGCAACGGCTGCAGCAACAAAATCCATATGCACGGCTGCAATAATTGCATAGAATCCTGAAAATAGAGCACCTGTGGTGAATAAATTTGGCAGGATATACATCCCTTTGTTTTCACTGGCTTTTGATTTCTCTGTTTTCATGAAACGTCTCCTAATTTGATAAATCTGGGCGCAAGACTTTTGCTCCCTCTAAATAGACATGTTTAATACTAGTCTGACTTTTGTCAGTATTCCAATGCATTAACACTCTAATACATTTTTCTAATGCGCCTTCTTTGAACATTTCTTGCACATCAAGCAAAGGTACATCCTCTAGCCCTAAGCCTCTAACCATTGCCGCTGGAAATTCTGACCTGATATCATGGGTTGCACTAAAAACAATACTTCCTAAATCACTTACTTCAATTTTATTTATTTTAAGCATCTGTTGAATTAAATTTTGAGTGGCACGCCGCACCTCTTCAACAGAGTCTTCCTTAACCGTAGTTGCACCTCGAACGCCTCGGATCATCATGAGCTGACCTTCTGCACTTTAGCCAAATATGTTTTTAAAAGCTTAGGTAATGGGAAATTTACTTCTTCTTTAATACCTTCTAGTGTTTGAACTTGATCACAATGAAAAGAACTTTGCAAGTGAGTAATTACTTGATTGACCAATTCTTCAGGTGCTGACGCACCGGCTGTCAGGCCAATTGTTTTCTTGCCGTCAAACCACCGCCCTTTAATATCTTCTGGCCCATCGATTAAATAGGCAGACACCCCACATTTTTCACCTAACTCACGCAAACGATTGGAGTTTGAGCTATTGACCGACCCCACTACTAAAATCACATCTACTTCTTTTGCTAATTCACGCACAGCATTTTGTCTATTTTGTGTTGCATAACAAATATCTTCTTTTTTTGGCGCGCCAATGCTTGGATACTTATTTTTTAACGCTTCAATAATATCTTTCGTCTCATCCATAGAGAGTGTAGTTTGTGTGACAAATGTTAACGCATTAGGGTTAGCTACGATTAAGTTTTCTACATCTTTAACATTTTCAACAAGATGAATTTTACCCTCTGGGTTTGAATACTGCCCTAAGGTTCCTTCAACTTCAGGGTGCCCTTTATGCCCAATCAAAATACACTCGATACTATTTTTAGAGGCTTTATCCACTTGAATATGTACTTTTGTGACCAATGGACAGGTCGCATCAAAAACCTTTAAGTTTCGCGTACCTGCTTCTGCTTGAACAGCTTGAGAAACCCCATGCGCACTAAAAATTACGGTTTCATTATCGGGGACATCCGATAGCTCATCTACAAAAATAGCCCCTTTTTGCTTAAGTTGATTCACCACAAAGCGATTATGCACCACCTCATGTCGTACATAGACAGGCTTCCCCTCCAAAGCTAATATTTTTTCCACGACATCAATAGCACGACTGACACCTGCACAAAATCCTCGAGGCTGGGCAAGAATTATTTTCATACTTTCTCAGCCTCTACATGCACATCTTCGCACACATTTTTAATGTCGACTTCAAACATGATTACTTGCCCTGACAAAGGGTGATTAAAATCTACCGTCGCTTCATTCTCTGTAACATCTGTGATCATGCCAGGCATCTCTGTACCATTTGGCTGACTAAATGAAATAATAGAGCCTATTTCTACGTCTAACTCTTCTGGGAATCTAGATTTTGGCATTTGATAAATCATAGCAGGATGCTTTTCACCAAATCCATCTTTTGGGGTCAACATAATTTTTTTCTTTGAGCCCACCTCAAGCCCCAATACTTCTGACTCAAAACGCTCTGAAAAAATCTCTTGGCCCATTTGGAAATCAAAACATTGATTGTATTTTGTGGAATCTTCAGCAATGGTGCCATCTTTCAAACGAATTTTAAAATCCATGCTTACAAAACTATTTGACTTAATTTTATTTGATTCACCTTTCATTTAATTCTGATCCTTGACGTATCACACATCATTAACTAGCTTTTCAATAGGGTCTTATTCTACGAGATTTAATATTAATGTACAAATTATCCATTCTTTTACTGGCAAGCATTTTATGTAGCGCCTGCTCTCACACCAATAATGATGTAATGCTTCCCGACAACTTAGACCTTTCTAATCAGAAAGCTGAGCAAGCTATTCTTTCAACAGACCAAGCTTCTTCAATCACCTTACCCCAAAAGACTTTAGACAAATTAAAATCTCACCCTAATAAACTTACCACCAAACCTTTTCAAAGTTTTTTTGAAAATACTTACCTTATAGATTCCAATATCTTACAACACAACACCATTATTAAAAGTCAGAATGGGCGCATGATGATGCCTGTAGGAACTATTATTTATGCCAACAGCTCGACAACCCCATCTAAAAATAGATATCTCATTGCCCCACCCCCAGAAGAATTGCAAGGAAGGCGTTATTCAGGTTACTTAATCCAACCCAATGGCGAGGCCAAGTGGCTTAAAAATAAGGGCAATGTCAGTATATTAAAAATCACAAAGACCCAATCTGAAATCACCAAAGGAAACTGGCTCATTCCCGCACATTTAATCAATAAAAAAACACCCGAAGAGATTTATAAATTAAAACAGCTCATTAAAGGAAAGGTTATTGGCAGCACTGACACACAAATAAACTCTGCAGAAAGCCACAGTGTAGTTATTAATCGCGGCACTTCTGATAGACTCAAATCAGGCGCATTGGTTTATTTCTACACCAACACAGAAACCTCTAAAGATTCAAATGGAAATACAGTTGATATTCCCGGGCATTTAATTGGTGAAGGCGTTATTTATCGTGTTAGCACTTCCATGAGCATCGCACTCGTTTTAGACTCTACTGAAGAAATAGAAAAAGGAACCGTCATCTCCACCCATGAATACAAATGATTTAAGAGACTGGCTTCAATTAAGTCAAACTCCCGGTGTTGGCCCTCAAACTTTTTTAAAAATTTTATATTTAAATTTACCTCTCCAGAAGGTTCTAGAAAATCCTGCTCGACTAGCACCCAATATAAGGCTACCCGCTAAAACTATTGAAGCCATACAACAAAGCAATCAAAAAGATGCTTTGGCTATCCAGTGGTTAGAAAGCTCAAGTAAGCATCATATTATTACTTTTCAAGATGACGCCTACCCTGAGCAACTAAGACACATTCCACGACCACCCATGACTTTATATGCGATAGGTGACATCAACCTGCTGTCTTCAATGCAACTTGCTATCGTTGGTACCCGCAAATACAGTACCTACTGCGAGCACAATGCAAAGCCTTTTGCAAAGGCCCTAGCTGAGGAAGGATATACCATTACCAGCGGTTTAGCGCT
>CAXBFV010000082.1:0-5577 GCA_963974985.1 uncultured Gammaproteobacteria bacterium
AATAAGTTCCAGATATCAGCACCCACATGATTGATGCCATAAAACTCACCATCATCAATGCCCATGGCCACAATATCACCATCTGTTTCCGTATAAATAGCTTCAGGATTGCGAGTAATTAGCATTTCAGGTGTAAAAGTTTTGATGTCTGACATTTGTCTTCCTTCTTATAAATAATTTTTAAATAAGCCCAGAATCATCATTGTTGACTGTGATTTAGGGTTTATGTCATGTTTATGGCTTGATATATCACTGTTAATTCACCAACGCCATCATCCCAGACTTGATCCGGGATCCAGTGAGTTTTGTAAAACTCACCAGCGCTTGCGCTGCAAGATGCTATCGAAAACTAGTGGGTTTTCGGCTCACCATTCTTATCTAAGTAGCCGTATTTTAGCATGACCTTTTGATGATCGGCAATGATTTGAAGTATTTGTTCTGAAGTTAATGTTTCTTGCCAATCTCCCACAATACCTTTCCTGAAAAATGAGGCTGCTTTGGCAGACTTTTCTCTAAAGCCATTATCTTTTTCAAGTGCTTGTAAATTCTTGATGTTAGATTTTTCGATTGCTTGAATGATTTGAGTATCCGTTGCTTCAATTTGTAAAAATCTTGCCGCCTTAGTGAAGGTCTCAATAGGGTTAAGTTTCATATCTTCATAACGGATAAACTGCACAGGCATGTTTTCTTGAGCGATTTCCCAGCTTTCTACATGCTTGGACCAGGATAAAAGCCATTGTCTGAGTTGATTATCTTGGCGCTTGGCGCTTTTGCAAAAAGCGAAATTAGGCTTATGCATGTTTTTAATGGATTGATCAATACTGCAGTGTGAGTGGTGAGCAAAAGAAATCGCCACATCTAAAGGGTTGCGAATAAAATAAAGTGCGCCTAAGCAGCCTTCAGAAGGAATTAGGGGTTTTTCTGTAGGGAGCTTTGTATAGGCATCATGGATTTTGTGATGACTGGGCTTATTCATTGCTAGACCTAAATGTGCATATATCTGAGGGCGCAAAAGGTCAAGTTCATCTAAAGTGAGGTCAGCACTATCAAAGCCTAAGGTTTGATCTATCCAAAGACGGGCACTGGCGATTTGACCGGTTTTAATATGATTCAGAATGATTGCATCTTCAGGAATTTCAAGCTTCTTGAATTTCGGCGGGGGTGAAATAGATTTAATCAAATGGGCTAAAAATACTCGAAACCAGGTATTTCCAGACTTAGGGTAAGAGGCTAACCAATAAATGCCACCTTTATTTTTAGGCTCATCCATTTTTTTGATTTTTTTGAATGTCGGCAAGGACCTGTTCAACAAGCTCATCGAGTTTATAACCATCCATAGGGCGATTAATACTGACAATGCGAACGGTTTTAGAAAGCTTAATGCATTGGGCAAAATGATGTTTTTCTTGGCCCAGGCCTTTCAGGTACTCTTGGCGATAGGTGTGGGGTTTAAGTGGACTAAATTTTTCCATGCCTGTGAGCTGCTCAAAGACAAATTCAGGTTGATTGTGGGGGTTTAAAATATAAATCGTTTTTAAAGGTAAGGCTTGAGGCTGAAATTTCGCACCCAGAGGAATAGCAAATTTTTCCATATCAGGACGAATACGTCTCAGGTTTTTGGTGTCTATTTTTAGCTGGTCAGCGGCATCTTGCCAGAGCTTGATTTGTGGGAAGCTAGGAACTACTTCGCCATGCTCATTAATACTGCAGACATCATCAGCAAGAATTGAGTAGCCACGTTTAAAGAAGGCGCCTGATAAAGTTGATTTTCCAGCACCTGAGTGGCCGACAAAAGAAATGCAATGATCATCAATTTTAATCGCATTGCCATGAAGCTGGATAAAGTTACGTTGGAACAAAAGGGCGCCCATGCAAGAGCCCAATAAGAAAACTCGAATGCTGGCTTCATCGATACCCGCTACTGGATCAATAATAATTTCTTTACCATTTAAAACTAAGTAACGCCCAATATCAGGGACGTTCATCCAAAATTGACTGGGTGACGTTTGAAAATAAAGGTGGTCGTCTGTAGGGTTTTCTAAACCTTTCTCAGCAACTTTGCCATATTTTATGGATACATCAAAGACCAAGTCTTCTTGTCCCTGTGTTAGAGGTAAGAGCTCAGGAAATTCAAGATTAGAAGAGATTTTCAAATCAAAGGCTTGGTAAGCAAACATAAAGGTAAATTTTGATTCTAAAATTAAGTTGGTAATATTTTATAGAAAGAGAGGCGTTCTTACCATTTATTATAGATAATAAGCGGTTCCCGTCATGACCTTAGATTGCAGCTTCATAATTGCACGTATGGGTAAAGGCAGAGTTTCCCCACCTTTTGCTTCAGCGCTTGCCGCATGCTCTGATTCATCTGTATGCATTTGTTGTAAAATGGCGCGACTTTTTTGATCTTTTGTGGGAAGCGCTTCTAAGTGTTCTTCTAAATGTTGCATAACTTGGTTTTCAGTTTCCATCACAAAACCATAACTAATTTTATCGCTGATCATGCCAGCGGTAGCCCCAATGGCAAATGAACCTAGATACCAAAGTGGATTAAGAAGGCTAGTTCGAGACTCTAATTCATCAAGACGGGTTTGACACCACATAAGATGATCCTGTTCTTCATCTGCAGCATGATAGAGGTGTGCGCGGGCTTCTTCAGACTTGGCAACCATCCCTTGGCCCCGGTAAAGTGCTTGAGCACAAATTTCACCCGTATGGTCCACGCGCATTAGGCCATTACTTTTTTTGTTTTCAATGTCATTTAGCGGTTCTTGAATATCTACTTGTTCAGCAGGACTTGGACGCGTAGGGCTTGAGGTGGTGGTAAGTGTTTTGACTGCGTGGTCAATTTCAGTGATTAAGCGATCTAAAAGTGAGAGATTTTTGGTCATATTGGTTCCCTAAGTATATTTGGAAATATCGCGACTCAGAGTAAACCAAAGAAGTCTTTAAAAAAACCATGCAGCTTAAACGCTGGTTTGCACTTTGAGCAAACTGGATCCTAGATCAGAGTCCGGGATGACGACGTTGTGATTATGATGAGCTTAGATATTTTTCCCTGTTTAAATTCTATCTTAAATTTGAATAAATTGAGTGATGTTTGATGCAGTTTTCTAATTAAATTTTGAAAGCGTCATTTGCATCTGGCTAAAAAGCTGCTAGCTTAAGAGTATCAGAAGCGCATTAAATACCTAACGATGATGACAACAGCACGAGTTTTACAGTCTTTGTCTTTGCAGCTATCATCATTGTTGGCCGGTAGTTTAATTGCGTTAAAAAATCTTCTGAGTCTTTCGCTCCTCCGCTAGGCGGATATATCTTTTTACCTCGACCCCGTAGTATATTTAATCATCTGAATCAGATGGGTTAAACACATAATTTTTTATGTTTCATTCCAAGTTTATATTTATAGGAATAAAAAATGTCAGAGAATACTCAAATTAATGATGAAAGCGAACGCGTTTATATTTTTGATACGACCTTACGTGATGGTCAGCAGTCGCCTGGTGCGGGACTGACCTTTGAAGATAATTTAATTTATGCGGATTTTGCTGATAAGCTTAATATTGATATTTTAGAGGCCGGATTTCCTTCCGCAAGCCAAACAGATTTTCATATTGTAAAAGTGATTTCAGAGCGGATGGCGGCGCGAAAGTCAGCAATGACTATTGCGGGGCTTTGCCAGTTAAGAGAAGCGCAAGTGGTCAAAACAATTGAGTCCCTAGCCGCAAGCATTCCAGGTGGCAAAGCGCGTGTGCATACCTATGTGCCGGTAGACCCTAATTTGGCAGAGGCGAGTTTAGGGCATCGTGCAGATCATGATGAAATTATTAAAACGGTTTATCGATTGGTGAAAATAGCCAAAGATGCCGGCTGTGAAGTGGAATTTTCTCCAGAGGGCTATTCACGTTTAGGGAGTCATTTTGATTACGTGTCCGATACGATTCGTGCGGCAGTTGAAGCAGGCGCCACGATTATTAATTGCCCAGATACGATTGGTGGTGCTTGTCGCCGCGAAGGTGAGCAGTATTTTGTAAAGCATATGCAGCGTCATGCGGATTTAATTAAGAAAGAATTTCCAAACCATCCTGTGATTTGGTCCACACATAACCACAATGATTTTGGTTTGGCTCTGGATAATAGTTTGAATGCTGTCTTTGATGGACCAGCACGACAAATTGAAGGGTGCATTAATGGTGTAGGAGAGCGTGCAGGCAATGCTGCTCTTGAGCAGTGTGTGATGGTGATCAAACAGTTTGGTCAAGAAGTTGGAAAAGGGTTTCATACCAATATTGATATTTCGAAGTTTAAAGAAACCTCAGATTTTATTGCTGAAAAAATGTTGCCTCGTCAGCCGCATTCACCAATTGTCGGAGATAATGCTACCAAGCATACCTCGGGTGGGCATACGAATGCTATTTTGAAAAACCCATTGGTCTACCAGCCTTTTGACCCGAAAGACATTGGTGGTGAGATTGGCTTTGTCTTTGGACCTTTAAGTGGGGGTAATCATGCTAAACAGGTTATTGAGCAGCATGGCTACTGTTGTGAGAATGATGAAAAAGCAGACATGGCGCAAGGTATTAAAGATTTTTATCATGATCGTCGTAAAGGGGTGACAGATATCGAGTTGATTCAAGCTTATAAAGCAATCCGAGCACCGATTAAGGCCCACAATATTAGCTATAGCCGAGTGAATAGAGAGGAAGCGGCGTTAACCATGAAAGGAACGTTTTTTGATAAAGAAGGTGTTGAAGTGCATTCTAAAGGCAGAAACTCAGCGCTGTCTGCTTTGGTGCAGGCAGTAGAGCCTTATTTTCCAGGCATGGTGATTGAAGACTATCGCTCAGAATCTGCAACAGATGATGCGATTGATGCGACGTGTCGGAGTACGGTTGTCGTTCATCATAAGGAAAATAAGCGGAAATCTTATAAGGGTATTGCCGAAGATCAGGATATTGAAAAATCAGCATTGAAAGCTTATATCAAGGCGATTAATGAAGCTTATGTAGAACAAAATTATAGAATTAAGGAGGCCTCATAATGTCTAACATCAAAACATCTAAAAACATTATTGAAAAAATATGGGATGCCCATGTGGTATACCAAGAAGCCGGCGCCCCTGCCGTTTTTGCGATTGATAGAATGTTGATTCATGAAGTGACTTCAGCGCAAGCTTTTGATGTGTTGAGAGATAAAGGTTTGAAAGTGAAAAACCCTGAAAAGTTTATTGCAACATTAGACCATAGCATTCCCACTTCAAAAGAGCGTGATGTGATTGCTGACCCACAAGCTAGAAAACAGGTAGAGACTTTAAGAGAGAATGCAAAGGCTTTTGGCATAAAGCTTTATGACTTTGGTAGTCATCATCAAGGTGTCGTGCATGTGATGGGGCCTGAGCTTGGATTTATTTGGCCTGGCATCACTCTGGTGTGTGGCGATTCTCATACCTCAACGCATGGTGCTTTTGGCGCGTTGGCTTTTGGTGTGGGGACTACAGAGGTTGGACATGTTTTAGCAACCAATGCTATTTTGCAAGAAAAACCAAGAACCATGAAAGTAGCGTTTGTGGGGCAATGT
>CAXBFV010000083.1:0-5529 GCA_963974985.1 uncultured Gammaproteobacteria bacterium
TGTGACCAGATGCAGAGTTATTAATTAACTATCATACCTGCGAAGGCGGGTATCCAGGACTTTGTGAAATGAATTATACTTTGACTCTAAATATTTTCTAAAGTCATAAAATGATTTATTTTAACATCAAAGAGTTTCAGGATGCCTTGCTAGGTTGGTATGAAGTCAAGGGTCGTAAAACCTTACCTTGGCAAATGCGCGATAAAAATGGAAATTTAGATCCATATCGCGTTTGGGTTTCTGAGATTATGTTACAGCAAACTCAAGTGGGCAGGCCTTGGTTATTATGCGCGGGCTCGTAATTTACATAAAGCTGCAATCAAGATTATCGAAGAGCATAAAGGTGTTTTTCCAAAGTACTTTGATGACTTAATTGCTTTATCTGGTATTGGAAGATCGACGGCGGGCGCTATTCTTTCCATTGCATTTAACCAAAATATGCCAATTCTTGATGGTAATGTGAAACGTGTTTTTGCACGTCTTTTTGCAATAGAGCAATATCCTGGAGAGCGTAAAATTGAAAGTGGTTTATGGGATGTTGCACACAAATTAATGCCGAAGGAAAATACACAAGCTTATACGCAAGGGATTATGGATTTAGGGGCGACACTTTGTACGCGTAAAAATCCGGCATGTGGTGACTGTCCTTTGAAATCAATGTGTTTAGCTTATGAAAAAGGAATTCAGAATGAGTTGCCTGTTTCTAAGCCTAAGACAATCAAACCTAAAAGAAGTGCCATTTTTTATCTTTATGAAAATGAGTGTGGAGAATACTTTTTTATTAAGAACCCAAACTCAGGAATCTGGGGAGGACTGCATTGTTTGCCACAAGACAACTCTCTTGAAGGTAAAGCAGGGAAGCTGGTTTGCCAAAACATAAAACACGTTTTCACGCACTTTCAATTAAACTTTGATGTGATTAAATGTCAGGTGTTAAATAGTGACGTTAAAAAATTACCTGATGGTATTTGGGAAGCTAAAGAGAACTTGGAATTATTAGCCTTACCAGCACCGTTGAAAAAAGTACTGGCAATCTAATTTATTTTTGATATTGAACTATGCTTAGTTAATCTGCCAAATAAGTTTGTAAGATTTAAGCCTGTATATGATTACGGATAATGATCTAATTAAAAAAATACTTGAAGGAGATGAAGCTTAAGAAAGAGCTTTGCTTCAGAAGTATCATTTAGATTTAAAACGGATGTTGATTCATTTTACCGGTAATCCTGATACAGATGATATTCTACAGGAAGTTTGGCTTAAAATTTTTAGAAGCCTGCATCAATTTAATTATGATGCAAACCTCAAAACCTGGATGATTCGTATTGTGATTAATACGGCCAAATCAAGTTATCGCAAGCAAACAAACAAAACTTCACAAGAAGCTTACAGTTTAGATGATGGTTACTTTGACGAGAAAGGACACTGGGATCGTACATTAGTAGATTGGGATGCTTCGACTCCAGAGGATTTGTTGGCAAGAGATGAACTCTGTCAAATACTAGATGCCACAATGAAAAGGTTGCCAGACATGCAGCATCAAGCTTTAGTTTTAAATGATATTGAGGGTGTGAAGCTAAAAGAAATTTGTAATATTTTGGAAACTTCTGCGTCCAATGTTCGTGTGCAGTTACACCGAGCTCGACAACAATTGTTGCTGGCGGTAAATAGATATTATGAAGGTGGTTTGTAATGTTAAGTTGTAAAGATATGGTAGCGCAGTCTGATACCTACTTGTCAGGGAAAATGTCCTTATGGCAAAAGATATCTTTTCGCTTTCATTTGGCAATGTGTAAGCACTGTCGTAGTTATATTAAACATCTTTCTTTGATTGTTAATGTGTTAAGTAAGAAAAAAAATAATTCTTGTGCCGATACAGAGCATGCAGATATTAACGAAGTTTATCAACGCATTCGTGAAGCGCGTGCGACATCAAGTTTACCAACCAAAGATCCTACTTTAGGAGGAGAATCAAAATGAGTAATAAAAAAACAATGATTATAGGAACAGCTTTAGCGTTAGGTTTATCAGCAGGTGCTATGGCAGCACAGCCTTCATTTCAAGCCGATCAATTAGCAAGTGGCTACGGTAATGGGCATGATAAAGTAGAAAAAATAGGTGATCATAAGTGTGGTGCTAAAATGAAAGACGCTAGCTGTGGTGCTGATCACAAGTCAGATACGGCAAAAGATAAAATGAAAGATCATAGTTGTGGTGCTGATCATATGGCAGATATGAAAAAAAATAAAATGAAAGATGGTAGCTGTGGTGCGAATCATGCGGCAGATATGGCAAAGGAAAAATCTGAAGCCAAAGGTAAAATGAAAGAAGGTAAATGTGGTGAGCACACTTGTGGTGCAAAACATAAATAAAATTAACCACTAACTATACGTCATACCGCGACTTGATCGCGGTATCCATTTATAGGTGAAATGATGGGTGAATTAAAAGGAAAAGGTCTTGGTCTTCGACAAGAGTTTTTAAATACACTTTTAGACTATGAGACGTCACCTGTTGATTTTCTTGAGATAGCGCCTGAAAATTGGATGAAGGTTGGCGGTAAACGCCAACGCTTATTTACCCAATGTGCTGAGCGTTATCCGATTACTTTACATGGGCTCTCCCTATCCATAGGGGGTGTCGATCCTATTAACATTGATTTTGTAAAAGATGTTAAAAAATTCATGGATGATTTCGGAATTAGTATTTATACCGAACATTTGAGTTATTGCAGTGACCAACAAGGTTACCTTTATGACCTATTGCCTTTGCCATTTACTGAAGAGGCCATTCAATATGTGGTTAAAAGGATTAAGCAGGTCCAGGATATTATTGAAAAGCCTTTGGTATTAGAAAATGTTTCTTATTACGCAGCACCAAATCAGCAAGTTTCTGAAATTGACTTTCTAAACACTATTATTAAAGAATCAGGTTGTGAATTACTTTTTGATGTCAATAATGTTTATGTTAACAGTATCAATCATGGTTATGATGCTAAGAAATTTATAGACCAAATTCCCGCAGATAAAATACGTTACATTCATATCGCGGGACATTTGCAAGAAGCAGAAGACTTGATTATTGATACCCATGGAGATGAAGTCATTCCAGAAGTCTGGGATTTACTTCGATATACCTATGATAAGTTTGGAAGCATGCCTACTTTATTAGAGCGTGATTTTAATATTCCGACATTTGAAACTTTATTATTAGAGACGAATAAAATTGATCAGTTGCAAAAAGACGCGGATTTCAGAAAAGAGAGACTGTTATGCAACCCATAACTTCTTTGGCTGAAACACAAAAACTATTTGTAGAAAATATCCGTGAACAGCGGCTCCAAAATAATATTAAAAATGTAAAACCTGATCGAATGCAAGTCTACATGCGATTGGTTTATAACAACATTGAAGGGAATCTAAGGCAGGTCTTTCCTGTTTTATTTAGCTTGCTTCCTGATAAATATTGGGATGACTTAGTGCATCAATTTGTTAAAGAGTCGCGCGGGCCCAGTCCTTATTTTTTTGATATTTCTAAACAGTTTGTGAGTTTTTTAAATACGCTTAATGATAGGGCGCTCTTATACCCATTTATGAGGGAACTGGCACATTATGAATGGATTGAATTAGATGTGGAATTACAGCAAGAGGTAGTAGGGCTCACAGAACAAAAAAAAGGTAAGCAATTAAGTGTGACAAATACGACGCGTATTTTGGGTTATGAGTACCCAGCACATAAAATATCTAAAGCATTTATACCTTCAGAACCAGGAAATGAGACGACCTTTTTGATTGTCTATCGAGATAAAAATGAAAGCGTTCAGTTTATGGAAACAAATGCCTTAACCGTCCAGCTTTTAAACATAGTGCTAGATGGTGATTATGATATAGAAGATGCTTTAAAAGAAACGGCACGTCAAGGTGGATTTGAATGCTCAAAAAACTACCTGAATGACGGTAGGGTTTTATGTGAGGGTTTGATTGAGAAAAATATTTTAGTGCTTAATATGCAAAGGCTTTAGTTAATAAAACATCGTTGTAATAAATTTTTATTCTGATATTATTTCAATCTTCGGGGCGTGGCGCAGCCTGGTAGCGTACTTGCATGGGGCGCAAGAGGTCGTGGGTTCAAATCCCGCCGTCCCGACCATTTTTCATTCCTTTTATGTATATCCCTAATTTTAGTAAAGCTTCCTCTATACTGATTTTATAGTAGTATTTTAATTGGCTGTAAGTCTGATGATTGAATTTAACATGGGTGTACCCGGTACCATTTTAATGGCAGTGGTTATTCTGCTTGTCGGTCGCTTTCTACAATCTAGAATTTCAATTCTTTCTAAATTCTTTATTCCAGCGCCAGTTATTGGGGGCTTCTTATTTTCAGTAATTTTTTCAGGGTTGCATTATTTTCAAGTGATAGACTTTGTCTTTGATGCGTTTTTACAAAAGATGTTGATGATTGCCTTTTTTGCGACCGTTGGATTTTCAGCAAGCTTTAAGTTTTTAAAAATAGGCGGTAAAACTGTTTGTCTATTTTTAGTATGTGCGGCAACGTTGGTCATTCTACAAAATGTATTGGGTGTTTCTCTGGCTTGGATGTTAGGGCAAAGCGGGGCCTTTGGTATGGCAACAGCTTCTATTCCAATGACCGGCGGACATGGCACAGCTGCGGCATTTGGACCTTTGCTGGAAAATAAGTTTAATTTGGCTAATGGCAGTAGCATTACCATTGCTGCCGCAACTTTTGGTTTAATCGCAGGAAGCCTTTTGGGTGGCCCTATTGGTCGAAGATTAATGGCTAAACATGATCTCAAGCCTAATGAAAAACTTTTGAAAGCGGCGCATGTTGAAATCGATTTAAATGAAGATAAGGTGCTTAAAATCTCTGAGCACGGGATGTTTAACGCAATCACTAATATTGCTTTTGCAATAGGGGTGGGGAGTGTTATTTCTTATTGGTTCGATTACTATTCTTGGATTATGCCAGAGTATATTGGGGCGATGTTTGCGGCAGCTTTTATTCGAAATTTATCAGATTATTCGGGTTGGTTTATGATAAAAGATAATGAAGTCACCGTCATTGGAAATATGACCTTATCGCTATTTTTAGCAATGGCGTTAATGAATATGAATCTTATTTCCTTGGCTAATTTAGCGTTACCCATGCTAATCATATTATGTGGACAGGTGCTTATGATGGGGCTTTTTGCTTACTTTATTACCTTTAGAGTAATGGGTAAAGACTACGATGCCGCGGTTATGGCAGTTGGGCATTGTGGGTTTGGGTTGGGTGCGACGCCTAATGCTATGGCAAATATGGAAGCCTTCACAGCTAAAAATTATCCTTCACCTCAAGCCTTTTTTGTCTTACCTATTGTGGGGTCTTTATTTATTGATTTTATTAACTCAGGTGTTATTACGACTTTCTTAAATTTTATATAGGTTTCGACGTAAATCGTAGTAAGAAAATTTCAAAGGCTTTTTTATTACCTTGATCACAACATTTTTCTACTCTCTGGCCTAGACTATA
>CAXBFV010000084.1:0-5508 GCA_963974985.1 uncultured Gammaproteobacteria bacterium
CATGTGACTAAAATGCATTACCTCAATGCATCCTTAAGAGCTCATTCGCTTTATCAAGTAAATGTGGATTACATGATTAAAGATAACCAAGTAGTTATTGTTGATGAGCATACAGGGCGTGCGATGGAAGGACGTCGTTGGTCTGATGGTTTGCATCAAGCGGTAGAAGCAAAAGAAGGCGTTGAGATTCAAGGTGAAAATCAAACTATGGCTTCCATTACCTTTCAAAACTTCTTCAAACTTTATAATAAATTGTCAGGCATGACGGGTACTGCGGATACAGAAGCCTTTGAGTTTCATAGTACTTATGATTTAGAAGTGGTAATGATACCAACAAATTTACCCCCTAAACGTGTGGATCAACCAGATTTAGTTTACTTAACACAAAAAGAAAAATATGAAGCTTTGATTGATGATATTCAGGTACGTGTTGAGAAAGGCCAGCCAATTTTGGTGGGAACAGCTTCGATTGATACCTCTGAGATTCTAGCAACAATGATGCGTAAAAAGAAAATTGCACATAGTTTATTGAATGCTAAACAGCATGAAAGGGAAGCGGGAATTATCGCCCAGGCAGGGAGTCCAGGTACGGTGACCATTGCAACAAACATGGCCGGTCGCGGAACAGATATTATTTTAGGTGGTAATTGGCAAGTAGAGATTGCAGACCTTGAAGATTCAACTGAAGCACAAATTGAAGCCATTAAAGTGGATTGGGCAAAAAGAAATGCAGCGGTTATTGCAGCCGGCGGGTTATGTATTCTAGGTTCTGAGCGCCATGACTCTCGTCGTATTGATAACCAGCTTCGAGGACGTGCAGGCCGTCAAGGAGACCCTGGAGAAAGCCGTTTCTATCTATCATTAGAAGATAACTTAGTGAGGATCTTTGCACCAGAGCGTATGGCAAATATGTTGCGTAAATTAGGGATGGGTAAAGGCGAAGCTATTGAAAGTGGTATGGTGTCTAAGGCGATTGCTAAAGCGCAAAGCAAAGTAGAAACTTACCATTTTGATATTCGTAAGAACTTGCTTGAGTATGATAATGTTGCCAATGATCAGCGTCAGGTTATTTATAAGCAGAGAGAAGAGTTGCTTGTTTCTGAAGATGTGACAAATGTATTGGATATGATGCGTGAAGATGTTTCAGAGCGATTTGTGTCTACCTATATTCCTGAAGGAAGTATGGAAGAGCAATGGGATGTAGAAGGCCTAGATAAAGCACTTCATGCTGATTTTGGCTTAAACTTGAATTTAAAATCATTGGTAGATGGTGATGATGAGAATGTTAATGATGAGGTGTTGCGCGAAAAAGTAATAAATGGCATTCAAGAGGAATATAAAAATAAAGCAGAAGCTTTAGATTATGCATCAATTCGACAGTTTGAAAAAGTAGTTTTATTACAGGCTTTAGATACGCATTGGCGTGAGCATTTAAATAACATGGATCATTTGCGTAACAGCGTTAACTTGCGTAGTTATGCGCAAAAAGATCCAAAACAAGAATATAAGCGTGAAGCTTTTGAATTGTTTGCAGATACGCTTGATGCCTTCAAATTTGAAGTACGAATTTGGCGCAAGTACGCGTCCAAGATCCTGCTCAAACACAAGCAGTTGAAGAGCAATGGCGTCATTCTGTTGATAATCTGGATTTTCAGCATGAAGAAGCAGGACAAGTGAGTGGGCAAACTGAGAATGCTCAATCTGAAGAACAGTCTGAGCCACAGGTGCCATTTGTACGAGAGGGTGTCAAATTAAGAAGAAACGATCCTTGTCATTGTGGTTCAGGTAAGAAATTTAAACATTGTCACGGGAGTTTGACAACTGCTGGTTAGTCTGCAATGGGAAGAGCTGTTCTCTTTTTAAATGGCGACATTAACCTTTCATTCTGTGAGAGTTTTTTATCAGGGGTGTCTGATCTCTCTATTTTTTGTGCGGATGGCGCTTTTGAAAAAATTAAAGGAAGTTCTGAGTTAGTAGATAATTTGAAAGCGGTGATGGGAGATTTTGATTCTTTCGATAATCATCAAAATTTACCAAAAGGTGTGCAAAAGTTACATTTTGAAGATCAAAATTATACGGATTTTGAAAAATCACTTTCCTATCTCTCAAAGCGTTATAGCCATATTGATGTTTTTGGGGCGAATGGCGGTGAGGTTGATCATTCCCTAGGAAATATTTCAGTCTCGATAAATTGGTTGGATCGACTGAATATTCGTTTGATAGATCAGTATGGAGTAAGCTTCTTTGCCGAGCAGAAATTTTCAAAAAATGAGGTATTAGGAAAAACGGTTTCTATTATGCCGCTTCCTAAAATGACAAATGTGCATTATCAAGGTTTACAATATTTATGTGAAGGGCAAGATTTAGAGTTTGGCCAAAAAACCGGGATAAGAAATCATGCTATTGAAGGTGAGATTAATATAAAGTGTGAGACGGGAAAATTTATGGTCTATATCTCTCATAACTTAAGTGATTAAAGGAGTATTGCTGAATGAATAAAGTTTGTGCTGAAAAACTATCTCAATTACAAAAAGCATTTGAATCAATCCATTTGAGAGATTTATTTAAAGAAGATGATCAAAGATTTAGAAAGATGCAGTTATCAGGTGCCGGTGTTTTTTTAGATTATTCTAAGAATAGAGTGAATCAAGAAGTGATGGATGCGCTTTTGGATTTAGCAAAGTCATCAAATTTAGCAGAAAAAACCAAAGCGATGTTCCGAGGGGACAAAATTAATACCACTGAAGATCGTGCGGTATTGCATACGGCTTTGCGAAATCTATCAGGAAGTTCTGTTGAGGTCGATGAGCAAGATGTAATGCCTGAAATTTTTGAAGAGCGTAAAAAAATTCGTGATTTAGTGGCATCGGTACATCAAGGAACTTGGACGGGTTTTTCGGGTAAGAAAATTACCGATGTCGTGAACATTGGGATTGGCGGCTCTGATTTAGGTCCCAGGATGGTGGTAGAGGCTTTAACCTCTTATCACGCAAATCATGTGGACGTGCATTTTGTATCGAATGTGGATGGCTTTGCGATTTCTTCAACATTGGAAAAATTAAATCCTGAAACAACATTATTTATCGTGGCGTCAAAAACGTTTACTACGCAAGAAACCTTAATGAATGCCATGAGTGCACGAAAATGGTTAGTAGACCATTTTAAAAATGAAGCAGCGGTGGCCAATCACTTCTTAGCCATTTCTACAAACATGGAAAAAATAGCAGAGTTTGGTATTAAAGCTGAGAATTGTTTTGCCATGTGGGATTGGGTTGGTGGACGTTATTCACTATGGTCTGCTATTGGATTGCCCATTGCATTGAGCATTGGCATGGATAATTATGAGCGGCTTTTAAAAGGCGCTTATGAGATGGATCAGCACTTTCAATTTGCTGAGCTTTCACAAAACATTCCGGTTATTCTAGCGCTATTAAGTATTTGGAATAGTAATTTTTGGGGCAACGAAAGTCAGGCAATTTTAAGCTATGATGAGCGTCTTTCTTTGTTAGTTGGCTATCTGCAACAAGCAGACATGGAAAGTAATGGTAAATCCTGTGAGTTAAATGGTCGGTTGGCCAAACATCATACTGGCATTAGCCTTTGGGGTGGTGTGGGAACTAATGGTCAACATGCATTTCATCAGTTATTACATCAGGGAACCATTACCGTGCCCGTGGACTTTATTATGATTTCAAAACCGCATCATAATCTGACAGATCATCATCAAGCCTTGATTGCAAATTGTTTGGCACAATCTCAAGCTTTAATGAGTGGCAAAACAGAGCAAGAGGCCTTGGAAGAATTAAAAGCTTCTGGGTTGTCTGATGAGCAAGCGAAGATACTCGCACCTCACAAAGTCATTGCAGGCAATAAGCCAAGTAATACGCTGGTGCTTGATCAATTATCTCCTGAGCATTTAGGGGCATTGATTGCGGCCTATGAGCATAAAATATTTGTGCAGGGTGTCATTTGGAATATTAATAGCTTTGATCAATGGGGTGTGGAGCTAGGTAAGCAGCTGGGCAGACCTATTTTTGATGATATTCAAAAAGGTCACATTAATGCTGATGATTATGATTGTTCTACAGCAGGTTTATTGTCAAACTTTTTGAAAATATAGTTTACAGGGTTGGGAGTATTCTTGATGAAAACAAAATTATTTCAAAAGCACCTAGATTCAGGTGCCAAAATGGTAGATTTCTCTGGTTGGGAAATGCCAATTCATTATGGTTCACAACTCGAAGAGCACCATGCGGTCAGAAAAAACGCAGGCATGTTTGATGTTTCGCATATGCTGTCAGTAGATATTAAAGGAGCTGAGGCAAAAGATTTCTTACAATATCTATTAGCAAATGATGTTGCCAAAATTGCACAAGGAAAAGCCATTTATAGTTGCATGCTTAATGAAGCAGGTGGCGTTGTTGACGATTTGATTGTTTATTACCTGGCAGATAATTTTTATCGTGTAGTCGTCAATGTAGGTAACCGTCAAAGTGATGTGACTTGGATGACACAACATATTGCAAAATATGATGCAGAGCTTCAAATACGCGAAGATTTAGCCATCGTTGCAATACAGGGTCCTGAAGCACGCACTAAAGTGGATGCTTTATTGCCTCAAGATGAAATAGATCTGGTTCAAAAATTGACGCCTTTTTCAGTAGTTTTTTCTAAAGACTGGATGGTTGCGCGAACTGGCTATACCGGTGAAGATGGTTATGAAATTATTTTGCCAGAAGATGAAGCATCAAATTTTTGGAATAAATTATTAAAAGCAGGGGTCAAGCCTTGTGGCTTGGGGGCAAGAGATACCTTGCGACTTGAGGCAGGCATGAACTTATATGGTTCAGATATGGATACAAATTACACGCCTTTAGAAGCAGGTCTTGCCTGGACGGTTGCCATGAAAGATGATCGCCGGTTTATTGGGCGTGAGGCATTAGAAACACAAAAAACTCAAGGCGTCTCTAAAAAACTGGTGGGTGTCGTATTGGACGAACGAGGTGTAGTGCGTCATGGACAAAAGATAGTGAATCAGAAAGGTGGCGAAGGTTTCGTTACCAGTGGTACTTTTTCACCTACCCTTCAAAAGTCTATTGCTTTGGTGTCGGTGCCAAAAGATTCTGAAAATTTAGAAGTGGTAATTCGTAATAGGCAGTTGCCATTGCGTACTGTAAAATATCCCTTTGTAAGAAACGGTGAAATATTAGTTTAACTTGAAACATGGTAGGAGAATCTGATGAGTAAAGTAGAACAAGGTTTAAAATATACAGATACACATGAATGGGTTGCTGTAGACGGTGATACAGCACGTGTTGGAATTTCTGATCATGCTCAAGAACTGCTCGGTGAATTAGTTTATGTGGAATTACCTGAAGTGGGTGCTGAGATTGCAGCAGGTGATGAAGTTTGTGTGGTGGAATCAGTAAAAGCGGCGTCAGATGTGTATACGCCTATTTCAGGAACAGTTTTGGAAGTAAATGAAGCGCTTGAAGGGTCCCCAGATCT
>CAXBFV010000085.1:0-5443 GCA_963974985.1 uncultured Gammaproteobacteria bacterium
GCTCAGATTTAAGCTGAGCCTTTAAGAAATCATCTTCATCCCCTTGATCAATCAAAACTGGTAAATATTTTTGTGCATGTTCAATAAGGTGAACCGCATCATATTGAAGCCAGCTTTCTTTATCTTGACCCAGATAGTTTTGAAAAGCTTTTATTCCCCAAGGAACGCTTGATGGATTTACAATAGGTGCAAAAGCAGAAACAGATGCGTAGCGCTCTGGGTTTTTCAGTGCACAAACCAATGCACCATGTCCACCCATGGAATGCCCTAAAATAGATCTTTTATCTGTCACATTAAATTGCGACTCAACAAGTTTAGGCAACTCAGAGGTCACATAACTATACATATTATAATTCTCAGACCAAGGCGCTTCCGTTGCATCCACATAGAATCCCGCGCCTGACCCAAAATCATATGCATCATCCTGCCCTTCAATCTCTAGTCCGCGAGGGCTGGTATCTGGACAAACAATGGCTAAACCATATTGCTCAGCATATTTGAAAGCACCCGCCTTCTGACAGAAATTTTCATCATTACAAGTAAGTCCCGATAACCAATATAAAGCAGGTACTTTCTGCTGAGCCGCATAACTGGGCAAGAAAATAGCAAAAGTCATTTCACAAGCAGCCATTTGAGATTGATGCTTCACTCTTTTTAATATTCCGCCAAAAACTTTTTGTTCTGATAAAATTTCCATTTAAAGCCCTAAAATAAAACAACTGAACGAATACTTTTTCCTGCATGCATTAAATCAAATGCGTCATTAATATCTTCAAGTCCCATGGTATGCGTCACCATTGGATCAATTTTAATGATGCCATTCATATAATTATCAACATAGCCTGGGAGCTCCGTACGCCCTTTAACACCACCAAATGCAGTGCCTTTCCAAGTGCGTCCTGTCACCAATTGAAAAGGACGTGTTGAAATTTCTTGTCCTGCACCCGCGACACCAATAATAATCGACTCTCCCCAACCTTTATGACAGCACTCTAAAGCGCTGCGCATAATGTCCACATTACCAATACACTCAAATGAATAATCTACACCGCCATTTGTCAGCTCAACAACGACATCCTGAATTGGAACATCATATTTTTTGGGGTTAATACAATCCGTGGCACCGAGTATTTTAGCCATTTCAAATTTTTCTTCATTGACATCGATCACAATAATTTGTTTTGCTTTTGCCATCACTGCACCCTGCACCACAGATAAACCAATACCACCCAATCCAAATATCGCGACAGTTGAATCAGGCTCAACCTTTGCTGTATTCATTACCGAACCAATCCCTGTGGTAATGCCACAACCCAATAAACAAACTTTATCTAAGGGCGCTGCCTTATTAATCTTAGCCACCGCTATTTCAGGTACCACAGTATATTCAGAAAAAGTTGAGCACCCCATATAATGATAAATCGTCTTATTGCCTAGCTTGAAACGACTGGTGCCATCTGGCATCAAACCTTTACCTTGAGTGGCTCTAATAGCCTGACAAAGATTTGTTTTCCCAGACAAACAAAAACGACATTCCCCACATTCAGGCGTATATAAAGGAATAACATGATCACCGAGCTTTAGCGTTGTAACACCTGAACCCACTTCCTCAACAATGCCGCCACCCTCATGCCCTAATATGGATGGAAAAATTCCCTCTGGATCCGCACCTGATAGTGTAAAGGCATCAGTATGGCAAACGCCTGTTGCAACCATTCGAATTAGAACTTCTCCAGCCTTCGGTCCTTCAACATTAACTTCATCAATAATAAGAGGTTGGCCAAATGCCATTGCAATTGCTGCACGTGATTTCATTTTAGAATTCCTTAAAAAATATTGATTTCTGCGTCAACAGTATAATTAAATAATAGAATGATAAAACCGATTCATATCGGCAAAATATAACTCACACCACCAGTAATATTGCCCTGAGCAAGCGCTTTATTATTTGCAAAAGTATCCAAAGTATTTCCAAAGACATACATATACTGAGCAAAAATATTGAATCGTTTCACTTGATAGCCTATACCCCCTGCAATAACAGGTCTCCAATTATTTCCATAAACATTATGAAAATCAGTACAAAAAGTTGGAGCAACAAGTGTTGATGAACAAGAAGCAATATCAGCAGATAATCGCTGATAGTTAATGCCGCCTTTTAAAAATAGATTAAAACCCATTTCTGTGATTAATTTTACCTTAAGTAAAAATGGGATATTCAAGGTGCTGAATTTTAGTTTAGCATTACCTACTGTATTTATATTAAGTCCCAGTTCATAAATATTAGGCGTATAATTTATACCAATTTCCATACCAATTGAGAGCCTCTCTAATACTGCATAGTCATAACCAACAAACCCACCAAAATTCACATTGCCACTTTTTATAGTGCGTGAAAACTTAGGAGCATTAACATTACTTTCCTTTGCGAACCCATTGGCGTACCCCACATTAAGCCCAAACATTAATCCTGTTTGAGCTTTAGAGTCTTCAGCATTAGCAAGTAAAGGCGTCGAAATTATAAGTGTAAAAAACATTAACCTCAGCGCACGCATACTTTCTATTCTCAATTTATCCATGTTCACCAACAAGCCTAGTTTAAACACAGAAACACTGTGATAAAAAAGGCAATAAAGAAAGTCGAGGTTTTAAACTGAATTATGTATAATTACTAAAATTTTTCATCCGATGAAACTCCATGTCAGAGCAGCAAGAAAAGAAACCCCATACAGAAGACAAACCAGAACAGAGTACACACTTTGGTTATCAAGATGTGCCTTGGGCTGAAAAGCAAAAGAAAGTCGCTGAAGTATTTCATTCTGTGGCACCCAAATATGATCTTATGAATGATCTCATGTCCATGGGGACACACCGTCTTTGGAAACGCTTTACTATACAAAAATCTCATGCACGTTCTGGCCAAAAAATACTTGATCTTGCAGGTGGCACGGGAGACTTGGCTTATAAATTTTGTAAGATTGTTGGTGATAAAGGCCATGTTATTTTAAGCGACATCAATCAGTCCATGCTTGAAGTCGGTAAAGAAAAACTGACTGATCGTGGTTGTTTGGGTAATATCAGCTATGTTCAAGCCAATGCCGAATGCTTACCTTTTGCTGACAATCATTTTGATATTATCACCATTAGCTTTGGTCTTCGAAATGTGACAGATAAAGAAGCAGCACTAAAATCCATGTATCGCACTATCAAACCTGGTGGAAAATTAATGGTCCTGGAATTTTCAAAACCTTTGCTTCCTTTATTGAGCAAGGTCTATGATAAATATTCATTCTCTATACTCCCTTTTTTAGGGAAGGTTCTTTTAAAGGATGCTGAAAGTTATCAATACCTTGCAGAGTCAATTCGTAAACACCCTGACCAAGATACTTTAAAAGGCATGATGGAAACGGCAGGATTTGAAGACTGCACTTACCATAATTTAACAGGTGGTATTGTCGCTTTACATGTTGGTTATAAATACTAAAGGCCTCTTCCCTCTTATGTCATCTTTCCTAAATATGCTTAATCCTTTTAATGCGAGGCTTCTTGAAACCATTGTGAATCAAGTCTTAACCTTGGACCCTCAAAAAGATGCGCTCTTAAAAAAGCTGCATAGTCAGACGCTGACAATTAAAATAACTGATTGGAATTTATCTCTTACGATTACACCTTCAGAAACACACCTTAATTTTAGTAATGAAATCCCTGAAGATGAATCTGACTGCTTGATCGAAGGCAACCTAACGGGCTTCATTAAAATGGCTTTAGCCTCAGAACCCCAAGCAATTATTCAGACTGGAGAAATTAATCAACAGGGTAATATTCATGTTTTACAAAACTATCAAGCACTTTACCAGGCTTTAGATATCGACTGGGAATATCATCTTGCTGAGATCATTGGCACGACACCTGCTCACTTATTTCTAAAGCCTTTTAAATCCATTAAAGACTGGACCGTAGATAGTCATCAAAAATTCAAACACGAAACCGATGAATACCTTCACGAAGAAGCACGATGTTTTCCGCCTGCAGAAGAAATTAATGACTTTTACGATGACATTCAAACTCTGCGTAATGACGTAGACCGCATGGAAGCAAAGATCGCTCTGCTTCTTAAAGATATTGGGAACTAAGCATGAAACATATTAAAAAATGGTGGCGCCTGGTTTACATCGCCTATATTTGGAATAAATACAATCTAGTCGACATTGTTGCTGACCTGCCACTCATGCAAGCAATTAAATTTACCATGTATCTAAACCCCAAAAACTGGAGACGTAAAAAGCAAGATAATCGAGGTGAGCGACTTAGATTAGCATTAGAAACCCTCGGACCAATTTTTATTAAATTTGGACAAGCTTTATCTACCCGGCCAGATGTCATTCCCGCTGATTTAGCCAAGGAACTTTCAAAGTTACAAGATAAAGTCCCTCCCTTTCCTGAAGCACAATCTATAGAAATCATTGAGTCTTCTTTAGGCGCTTCTGTGGATGAGATATTTAAAGAATTCACTAAAAAACCGCTCGCCTCAGCCTCTATTGCCCAAGTGCATTCTGCCGTACTTCAAAATGGCAAAGAAGTTATTGTTAAGGTTTTACGTCCTGGCATCAAAAAGATTCTGGTGAATGATATCGCGCTTTTAACTTCACTTGCGGAAATGGTTGAACGCTATATTCCGACAACCCGAAGAATGAAACCCACAGAAGTCGTTGCTGAAATTGAACGCGATCTAATGGATGAGTTAGACCTTCTGCGGGAAGCCGCTAATGCTTCACAACTCAAACGTAATTTTAAAGACAGTCATATTCACTATGTGCCTGAAATATATTGGGATTATTGCACGCATGACGTATTAGTCATGGAAAAAATTCATGGCGTACCCGCCTCGGATATTGAAACCTTAAGAGAAAAAGGCGTCAATCTAAAGCTTCTTGCAGAGCGTGGGGTTGAGATCTTTTACACCCAAGTTTTTAGAGATTGTTTTTTCCATGCTGACATGCATCCTGGCAATATCTTTATTGACGCCACAAAACCTCATGACCCGAGCTATATCTCCATTGATTTTGGTATCATGGGCACCCTGACACGCGAAGATCAACAATATCTTGCCGGCAATTTTCTAGCCTTCTTTAATCGTGATTATAAACGTGTTGCTGAACTACATATCGAATCTGGCTGGGTGCTAACGACGACAAGAGTTGATGAGCTTGAAGCTGCTATTCGTACAGTGTGTGAGCCTATTTTTGAAAAACCACTTAGCGAAATTTCTTTTGGTCAGACTCTATTAAGACTTTTCCAAGTTGCCCAGCGCTTTAATATGGAAGTCCAACCTCAACTTGTTCTCTTGCAAAAGACTTTGCTTAATATTGAAGGCATGGGCAGACAGCTTTATCCTGAGCTTAATCTTTGGGCAACAGCCAAACCTTTCTTAGTCAAATGGATG
>CAXBFV010000086.1:0-5439 GCA_963974985.1 uncultured Gammaproteobacteria bacterium
TGATTCTTATACCTTGAATTTCTCACGCCCTGCCAGTGGTATTTATGTTCAATATTATAAGTTGCTTCGTTTGGGGATTGCCGGGTATCGAGATCGCTGTGATTACATGATGCAGCATGCTAAAATCATTCGTGATAAATTGCAGGCGATGACTTATAACGGTAAACCGCGCTTTAAAATGTTGGATAATGGCGATACTAACTGTTTGCCTGTGGTGACAGCGATGTTGAATCCAGAGTGTGATTTAGAATACGATGATATTGACCTACAGCATGTATTATCCCAACATCATTGGTATGTGAGTGGTTATAAGATGGGTTTCAATGATCCGGTTACTGAAACAACACAGCCACTTTTTAGTGATCAAGATATGGATCAAACCATGTTTAGAATCGTGGTAAAGAGTAATATTTCTTACACCATGGTGGAGCATTTAGTTGATTCTTTTAATGAGTCCTTTGAATTCTTAGATGAGATTGACTTTAAACAGGCCCATGGTTTTAAAGTGGCTAAATTAAGGCATAAAGATCAAGTGGTTACCGATCATTGTTAACTGCTTTTATGGTTTAACTTGCTCGATAATCAATTCTATTTTGAATTAAAGGCCCAATACACCGACTATCCATAAGGGTTGATGTATCCCCAATTTGGCTCTCCTCAAAATGCGCAATCTTTCTTAAGATGCGACGCATTATTTTCCCAGATCTTGTTTTGGGTAAAGCTGTAGTCCATTGAATAGCAGCGATGCTGGCAATGGGACCATAAGTCTTTCTCACCCATTGGATTATTTCTTTTTTTAGCTCATCCTTTGGTTCATGATTTTGACTCAGAATAACATAAGCATAAATAGACTCACCTTTGATTTTATCAGGAATGCCAATGACCGCGGCTTCCGAAATCGCTGGATGTGAGTCTAAAACATCTTCAATTTCAGCCGTGCCAATGCGATGTCCTGCAATGCTAATCACATCATCTAAGCGGCCTGTGATCCAATAGTCTCCATCTGTGTCACGATAGGCGCCATCTGAGGGAAAGTAATAACTAGGATAGAGTGTGAAGTAAGTATCCATATAGCGTTGATGATCACCGAAAAGTGTGCGCATCATGCCAGGCCAGGGTTTTTTGATAGCAAGGGCACCGTAATCATGTTTCTCCATTGCCCCTGAAATTTCTTTGCCCGTGCTTTTATCTAAGATAGCGGCGTCAACTCCTAGAAAAGGATGCATTGCAGAGCCTGGTTTCTGAGGGCTCTGTGTGGAAGGCGCAATCATTATGCCGCCCGTTTCTGTTTGCCACCAGGTATCGACAATAGGGCATTTCGAGTTGCCAACCTTGGTGTGATACCATTCCCAGGCTTCATGGTTAATAGGTTCACCCACTGACCCTAAAATCCGAAGGCTTTTGCGTGAGGTATTATCAAGTACGGTATCACCTTTTGCCATTAAGGCACGAATGGCAGTGGGTGCCGTATAGAAAATAGAAACTTTATATTTATCAATCACCTCAAAGAACCTGGATGCAGAAGGGTAAGTGGGAACACCCTCAAAAACAAGCGTTGTGGCGCCATTGGCAAGTGGACCATAAGTGATATAAGAATGTCCAGTAATCCAACCCACATCGGCCGTACACCAATAAACATCCTCTTCTTGAAGATCAAAAATATGTTGATGTGTCATCGCCGCATAAAGCAGATAGCCACCTGTTGTATGGACCACACCTTTTGGTTTTCCAGTAGAGCCTGAGGTGTAAAGAATAAAAAGTGGATCCTCTGCATTCATCTCTTCAATCGGGCAGTTACTTGAAACTTGAGTAAGCGCTTCTTGATAACAGATATCTCGACCTTTAACCCATTCAATGTCATTCTTAGCGTGCTTCACAACCAATACTTTTTTAACACAAGGACAGCTTTGTAATGCCGTATCAACATTTGCTTTTAAGGGAATTGATTTGCTACCTCTAAATCCACCATCTGCGGTAATAACATAAGCACATTGCGCATCGAGAATACGGTCAGAAATAGATTGTGGAGAGAAGCCTCCAAAGATAACAGAATGAACGGCACCAATTCTTGCACAGGCAAGCATGGCCATAACGGCTTCAGGAATCATGGGCATGTAAATACAAACCACATCACCTTTTTGAACACCCATGGATTTCAGGATATTAGCAAATTTACAAACCTTCTCGTGCAGCGCTCGGTAAGTAATGAGCTGGCTGTTTTCTGGGGAATCGCCTTCCCAGATAATGGCAGTTTTATCACCGCGTTTAGGAAGATGGCGGTCGACACAATTGAAACAGGCATTGAGCGTACCTTCTTCAAACCATTTAACATTACCTGCTTGAAAACTGCCTGATGTGACGGTTTTCCAAGGCTTTATCCAGTCAATTTTTTTTGAAGCATTAGCCCAGAAATTGGTGCTATCTTGAATGGAGTCTTTATGTTGGGTCACCCAGCTGCTATTCATTTTGCTTTCCTTCTCTTCCTTTTTCTTAACTGATTAAACTATAGTAAATTTTTATTAATATGGTTTAATCTTGGTATAAGATCTATATTAAATCCTTTTCTACATAAGGAAAATTTGAAATTTTTATAGAGCTATATAAAATAAAATTATGTATTTTTGGCTTAATTACGCAATACAAAAAAGGGAATAAAGGCAATCGCAATCGAGGTTTTGGTCTGAATTATGTAATATACTTAGATCGTCTTGATTTTAATATAAGTTGAACTAAGCACATGAAATTTCAATCATTTATTTTTGGATTATTCTGCTTCCTGTTTTTTCAATCAGTCTTGGGATTTACGGCTAATGCTCAAAGTAAAATTACCAGTCTTCCAGGGTTATCTTCTCCTCCCACGCATCAATACTCAGGTTATGTGGGCGCCAAAGATGCAAAATTATTTTACTGGTTGATGGCGGAGCATTCCCCTAATAAGCCGCTTATTCTTTGGAGTAATGGCGGGCCTGCATATACCAGTTTATTTGGTTTATTTTATGAGGTGGGTCCGTATAAAATTATGCCAGATCTTACATTGGAATCTCGTAAACATAGTTGGAATAAATTTGCTAATTTATTGGTGATAGACCACCCAGCTAATGCGGGACTCTCAAAATTAAAATCAAACCATACGGCTCAATCTAGAGCTGAGGCAATTGATCAATACTACCAGGCTTTAGCCAGATTTCTAAAAGCGTATCCACAGTACCAATCAAGTCCAATTTATTTAGCAGGTGAATCCTATGCCGGAACCACATTGCCATTATTGGCTCAAAAAATAGAATCATCTAATTTATCAAAAGGCCAAAAAATTAATTTAAAAGGCCTGATTTTAATCTCGCCATGGTCTGACCCAAAAGTTCAGCAATCTATGGATAGTCAATATGCTTATTCCCATGGTTTGATCTCAAGCACCCAGAAGAAAAAAGTAGACCGACTTTACCAAACATGCAAAAAATTATTAGAGGATAAAGCATATCTAAAAGCTAATTCAGCGTGTGGTAAAGTTTCATCAAAAATCTCTAAACTTTCAGGGTTAACGTTAACAAACATCACTTTTCAAGATCGAGACTATGACGGTAAATATTTAGCAAAATATTTAAACCAGCCTAAAGTTAAAAAAGCATTGCATGCTGAAAATGCGGGACGATTTGAGAATTACTCTTCGGAAGCTGGAAATGCTTTTACGCCTGATATTCAAAAAGCAGTGCTGCCTGAATTGAATAATCTATTGAAGAGCTCCATTCCAATTATGATTATTTCAGGCTTGAGTGATGGAAAAGATACTAACTTTTTAGGCGTTGGGAAAATGATTGAGCAACTTAAGTGGTCTGAACGTCAGGGTTATCTAAAATCATTGCCGCGGGCAGAGCGAGTGGATGGCAAGGTCATAGGTTATATTAAATCAGGAGGTGGCTTGAGTTGGTTTACCATTTTAAATGCGGGGCATCCCGCACCTCAAGATCAACCGCTGATTTATAGTGCGGTTAAGTCTTTTGTATTTAGTGTTAATAAGTAGAAGATTAATAATATTGGAGTGATTGGTTTTTTGCATTGTTGTAAAGAAAAAATAGACTTATAACTTCTAAGGATATAAAAAGAAAAAGCTTTAAAAAGAAAATAAACTAAATTAAAAATATTTAATAGGAATGTGAAATGAATGAAGTAGAAAAAAATAGTGCTTCCAGTAGAAAGAAGGTTTTATTAATCAACGGTAAAAAATCATTTGGCCACTCTAAAGGAATTTTAAACCAGCATCTGACAGATACGGCTGAATTATGTTTAAAGGAGTTGGGTCATGAGGTGATGACTACCAATGTTGATGCGGCTTATAGCATTGAAGATGAAATCAATAAATGGTTAGAGTCTGATATTGTAATTTATCAAATGCCAGGATGGTGGATGGGTCCCCCTTGGATTATAAAAAAATATATGGATGAAGTTTTTACAGAAGGTCACGGAAAGCTCTATACAAATGATGGTCGAACAAGAAGTGATCCGAGTAAGAAGTACGGTTCAGGTGGCTTATTGCAAGGTAAGAAATATTTATTATCATTAACTTGGAACGCTCCGATAGAAGCATTTAATGATCCTGGTGATTTCTTTGGTGGTGTGGGCTTTGATGATGTTTATTTGGCTACACATAAAGCCCATGAGTTTTTGGGGATGACTAAGCTTCCTACATTTATGTGCAACAATGTTATTAAAGATCCTGATATTGATATTGACACACAAAGATATAAAAACCATCTTACAAGTATTTTTAATTGAGTTATAAGTTCTTTATAAGGAAAATTTAAAATGAAAAACACATTACTGATCGTTGCAGATTTTATTAATGAAATTGTCCACCCTGATGGGCTTTCAGGGAAACAAAATGCGGATCGTGTGGCAAGAATGCATACGATGGAAAAAGCTAATGATGCAATTGCCTGGGCAAGAGAGAAGGGCGTATCTGTTGCACATGTGCGTGTTGGGTTTACAGAAGGCTATCCAGAATGCCCTAAACAATCACCCATGTTTGGCCGTGCTCCTGAATTTAAGGCTTTTCAACTAGATACATGGGGTACGGAATTCCATGAAAAAATGGATATTCAATCACAGGATTTAATCGTGACTAAGCATCGGGTAAGTGCCCTTTATGCAACAAACCTGGAACCTTATCTTCGGGCAAACAAAATTGAGCATGTGATCTTATGTGGGGTGTCTACAACCTATGTAGTAGAAAGTACAGCGCGTGAATTACATGATCGTGATTATCAAGTAACAATTATAGGCGATGCCTGTAATGCAGGTACGGAGTCCTCGCATCAATCAAGCTTGGATGCATTAAGTCGATTTTGTGAGATTATTGAAGTTAAATTTTTAGGAGTAACCCATGAGTAACTTTAAAGATCTTTTTTCCAATCATTCGTCCGATTATAAAAACTACCGTCCGGT
>CAXBFV010000087.1:0-5422 GCA_963974985.1 uncultured Gammaproteobacteria bacterium
GGCTATATTAAAAGTTCGCTCAGGCTTGATTAAATACTTTAAAAAAAATAGACCAGATATTTATATTGGTGTTGATGCGCCTGATTTTAATTTGCCCGTTGAAAAAAAACTTAAAAAGCTAGGCGTGAAGACGATTCATTATGTCAGTCCTTCAGTTTGGGCTTGGCGTGAAGGGCGAATGAAAACAATTAAAAAAGCTACGGATGCCGTCCTGGCTATATTACCTTTTGAGGAAGCGTTTTATAAAAAATATAATCATAGGGCTGCTTTTGTAGGGCACCCTTTAGCAAATAAAATCTCGTTAAACCCTGATACTGAAGCTGCCAAATCTAAACTTTCTTTAAATTTAGAGAAAATTTCTATAGCAATTTTACCAGGGAGTCGGGCGCAAGAAGTTGAGCGCTTACTAGAACCTTTTTTACGTGCAGCAATTATTTGTCAAAAGTCTTATTCTGAAGCGCTCCAATTTATTATTCCTGTTGCAAAACCTTCTTTGCAGAGTGAAGTTGAGAAGTTAAAACCGCTTTTAAATCAACTTGATGTGAAAGTGGTGCAAGGAAATTCTCATGTGGTTTTAGAAGCAGCTAATTTTGTCTTCCTAGCTTCGGGTACGGCTGCTTTAGAAGCAATGCTCTATAAAAAGCCAATGGTTATGGCTTATAAGCTTGGAAGTGTTAATTTTTTGATTGGGCGTTTATTCATTAAAATTAGGCGTTTTTCTTTACCTAATATTTTAGCTGATGATGATCTTATCCCGGAGCTTATTCAAGATGCTGCAACACCTGAGGCTTTAGCGCGTGAGATGATGTTACTCATTACACAAAAAGAGAAGCGTGAGGAAATGGTCGCAAAGTTTTATGATCTACATGGGCTTTTACGCTGTGATTCAGATGAAGCTGCTTTTCAAGTCGTAAAAGGTTTACTGAATTCTTAATTCAGTTTGTATGCCGTTAGACCCTAGTATATTATAGCGACAGTTGTTATTTAAATAAGCTCATCATAAAATTTGTTCATTATGGATATACCAAAACTTTATCAAGAATACTTAGAAAAAATTAAAGATAATGGCTTTTTAGGAGATATTCAAAGCGATTATGCTTCTAGACTTGCCGCGGCTACAGATAATAGTATTTATCAAGTAGTACCTAAGTGTGTGCTTTTCCCAAAATCACACAAAGATATTCAGATTTCTTTTGAATTGGCCTCAGAGGAAAAGTTTCAAGCCATTACTTTTAGCCCAAGAGGCGGCGGTACAGGTACGAATGGCCAGTCTTTAACTGAAGGGATTATGGTTGACTGTTCTCGCTACATGAATAAAATTAAGAAAATTGATCTTAAGTCAAATACTGTAGTGGTGGAGCCTGGTGTTGTATTGGACCAGCTAAATGAGGTTTTAGAAAAAGACGGTGTATTCTTTGCGCCAAATCTATCACCGAGTAATCGTGCAACGGTAGGGGGAATGGCTAATACTGATGCATGTGGTAAAGGGTCACGTATTTATGGTCGAACAAGTGAGCATATTGTCAGCTTGATATGTTTACTGGTGAATGGCGAGAATTTAGAAACAAAATGTCTTTCATTTTCTGAATTAGAGATAGAAAAAGCAAAGCAAAGTAAGTCTGCTGATATCCATCAAAAAATAGAGGAGCAGATCACAAGTCAGGTTGATGAAATAGAATCTCAATTTCCTAAACTTACACGTTTTATGACAGGGTATAATTTAGCAAAAGTTATTGATCAAGAAAAACAAACTTTTAATTTAAGCTATTTAATTGCAGGTTCTGAAGGAACATTGGTTTATGTCACAGAACTAACCCTTAAACTCACGCCAATTCCAAAACAAAAAATGCTATTTGCCATTCAATATAGTTCTTTTGACAGTGCGTTAAGAGAAGGAAAGGATCTATTAAAATTTGACCCTGCGGCATTGGAAACGATTGATGATAATATTTTAAAACTTGCTGAGCATGATGAAATATATGCACAAGTTTCTCATATGTTAGAAATTAAAAATGATTGTTTTCCGCAGGGCATTAATTTACTTGAGTTTACCGTAGAAGCCTCAAAAGAATTTGAATCTCTTAAGGATGAAATTAAAACATATTTAAACTTGGCCGAATCAAAAGGACAAATATTAGGATTTTATTGTGCTTTAGAGGCAAATGAAATTAATGCTTTATGGGATCTCCGTAAAAAAGGTGTTGGGCTGTTGGGTGCAATGAAAGGCACTCGTAAACCTATTCCGTTTATGGAAGATACGGCGGTACCGCCTGAGCATTTGGCAGACTATATTGCTGAGCTTAGAATTCTTTTAGATGGCTATGGTTTGAAGTATGGCATGTTTGGACATGTTGATGTGGGCTGCTTACATATGCGCCCTGCTTTGGATATTAATACCGAAGCAGATAGGCGTTTAGTGGTAGAGCTCACCCAAAAAGTAAATGCCTTAGTGAAAAAATATCATGGTATATATTGGTCAGAGCATGGCAAGGGTTTTAGAAGTGAGTATATTGTTGATTATTTTGGTGAAAAACTTTATCAAACCTTAAGAGAGATTAAAGGCCTTTTCGATCCACATAATCAGCTGAACCCAGGGAAAATTGTGGTGCCTGCCGATTCAGATGCCGAGGTGGTAAAAGTTGATGGTCCCTTTAAAGGCTATCGTGACATGCAAGTACCTGAAAGTGTGCGCACTGAATATGCAGGTGCTTTTAATTGTAATGGGAATGCGGCGTGTTTAGATTACAGTCCTCATTCTGTAATGTGTCCTTCCGCCAAGGTTTCAAGAGACTGGGTGAATTCTCCAAAAGGGCGTTCTACATTACTTAGAGAGTGGTTACGATTAAAGCAAAAAGACAAAACTTCAGATAAGCCTTCTGAAAATTCATTTGTTAGTATGGTGAAGAAATTTTCATATTTATGGAAAAAACAGGAATATGATTTTTCACATGAAGTTTATCAATCACTCTCTAAATGTTTAGGGTGTAAAGGATGTGCTACAGCTTGTCCCATTAAGGTTGATATTCCAAGCATGAAACCAAAATTTTTAAATGACTATCATAAAAAATACCCTCGCCGCCTCAGAGACTATGTCTTTGCAATGAGTGAAGAGAGTGCTTATTGGCAGTCTAAAATACCTGCGTTAAGCTCAAAAATTATGAAAATGACCTCAGTGCAAACTTGTATTGAAGGCCTCTTTTCAATTAAAGATACGCCTGTGCCAAATAGTATTGGTTTAAAGAAGGCTCTGATACAAAGACAAGCCCCGGATTTTAGTTTAGAGGCCTTGAATCAATTGGATGTAAAACAAAAGGCAAAGACAGTTTGTTTGATACAAGATGCTTTTAATAGTGTTTATGATACGGAAGTTTTATTGGCAACCTATGATCTGTTGAGTGTACTGGGATACAGTGTGTATGTTTTGCCATTTAGGGTGAATGGCAAAGCCTACCACACAAAGGGCTTCCTGAAAAAATTTAAGAAAATAGCCCAAGAGAGTACAGCGTTTTATAATCAGATCACAGCAAAAGGTGTTCCAATCATTGGTATAGAGCCGAGCCTAACATTATGTTATCGAGATGAATATGTTGAAGCTTTGGGTGACGATGTTAAATTTAAGGTTGCGCTTATTCAGGAATGGTTATCAAGTAACTTAAGTTATTTTAATTTCCCTCAGAGTATTCCGAAAGCGTTCTCTTTATACGCACACTGCACAGAGAAATCATTGGCAGCCTCAGCAGTGTTGGCTTGGCCTGAGATATTTAAAGCTTTCGGCCATCGTCTTAATATTCAAGATGTTGGGTGTTGTGGTATGGCGGGTACATTTGGCCATGAGAAAGAAAACATTGAGGATTCTAAAGGTATTTATGCATTAAGTTGGAAAAATAAACTATCTTCAGAAGATATTAATAAAAATGTACTGGCCACGGGTTTTTCATGTCGCAGTCAAATTAAGCGCATGGAGCAAAAGAAGGCCAGACATCCTGTTAGCGCATTATACGAAGGGATAATAAATGAGTAAGAATTTATTATTAATGCGGCATGCTGAGGCAGGCTGGGGCTCTGGCGTTGGGACAGACCATGAAAGGCGTTTGACAAAAGATGGGGTAGGCGTTGCCAAGAATATGGGGTTATGGGTAAAAAATAAAAATGTTATACCTGGTTACATCCTTTGTTCCACCGCAACGAGAACTCAAGAAACCTTAGCTGCTTTAATGGAAGGTGGGAGTTGGATTTCTGATTTGGACTTTAAAGATGAACTGTACTCGAGTACAGAAGACCAGATCCTTTCTTTATTGATTCAAAAACTATCAGATAGCCATGATACGGTGATGCTAATTGGGCATGAACCTAAATGTTCTATTCTTACACACTTGTTTACAGGTGAAGAGGACACAAGTTTTTCTCCTGCAAGTGTTGCCAAAATTTCTTTTGAGGTCGAATATTGGAAAGAGGCCCAATTTAATGCAGGTAAGTTGGAATGGTTAGAAAGGCCTTAGCTCTTTTTCCAACCATCACGCAATGTGACGACGCGGTTGAAAACAGGCACGGATGACTGATAATCGATTTCATCTGCACAAAAGTATCCAAGTCGATTAAATTGGAATGCATCTTCAGGGTTGGCTTGAGTTAAACAAGGTTCAATTTTAGCATGCGTAATAATCTTTAAAGACTCTGGATTTAAAACTTCTGGTATATCTTCAGCCTTCCCGGGGTTTTCCACATTAAACAGGCGATCATAAATGCGAACCTCAGCTTCATTGCAATTATTGGCATCGAGCCAATGAATAATGCCTTTAACCTTTGTACCGTCTGTGGGCTTCTGACCCCCTAATGTTTCAGGAAGATAAATGCATTCTACTGCTTCAATTTCTCCAGCAGCGTTCTTTATTATATTTTTGCACTCAATAACATAGCCATTCATTAAGCGTGCGCGACCATTTAGAGTTAAACGCTTAAAGCCAGGAGAGGCGACTTCTTCAAAGTCCTCGTGATCAATATAGAGTTCTTTTGAAATTGTAATGTCGCGACGTCCAAACTCTGGGTTTTGAGGATGATTAGGTACGCTTAATGTTTCTGAGTCACTTTCAAAATTAGTAAGGATTACTTTAAGTGGATTTAAAACTGCCATGCGGCGAGGCGCTGTTCTATTAAGCTCATCTCGAACACATTCTTCTAAAAGAGACATGTCAATCACAGAGTCTTGTTTGGAAATACCCACCATTTCACATAAATTGCGAATAGCTGCAGCTGGAAATCCTCGTCGACGTAAACCTGAAATTGTAGACATGCGAGGATCATTCCATCCTGAAACATGTCCATCTTCAACCAATGTTTTTAATTTACGTTTGCTGGTAATGGTATAGTTTAAGTTAAGACGTGAAAATTCGTATTGTTTCGGTTGTTGCGGCATTTCACAGTG
>CAXBFV010000088.1:0-5413 GCA_963974985.1 uncultured Gammaproteobacteria bacterium
AATTTAAATTACAATTTGCTCAAGCTCTAACGTAACCTGATAGTTTTCCCAAACTGCTTGTTTGATCTTTTCTATTAATTGAATAATATCTGAAGCTGTCGCATTTTGATGGTTAACAATCACGCCGCCATGCTTTTCAGAAATTTTTGCACCGCCAATTTGGTAACCCTTAAGTCCAATTTTTTCAACCATCTCACCCACTGTAATATGGTAATCCGGACGTTTGAAAACACTACCACCACTCGGTTCCTGTGGTAGCTTGGATTGCCTTAACGCCAAAATCTCATCCATTTTTGTTTTTATGACTTCTTTAACTGCTGACTGAAACTCAAAAGAGACAGATAAAATAATTTCTGACATTTCTTGGAACATCGTATGACGATAAACATATTGAATGTCATTTTTTTGATAGGTTTTAACTAAACCCGTCTGCCGATCCAAAGTCTGAACACTTTTCAAATGATCATAAATTGATGTGCCATAAGCACCGGCATTCATCCAAATTGCACCCCCGACACTAGCAGGCACATCATAAAAAACTTCCACGCCACTCAAACAATGCTCTAACGCCATAATACTTAGCTGCTTTAAGCTCGCGCCTGCCGCAGCAATAACTAAATTATCATGATAAAAAATTTCTGAAAAATTCTCACGCAAGATGATGAACACTTGCTCTTTATAAATTGGTGACCCTAAAATAATATTACTGCCATTACCTAAAATAATCGCGTCAGGATAATTTTGAATGACGTCGACCAATGCATCGATAGAATCAGGGAAAAAAACTTTCTCGGCTTTTGCCTCAATACGATAGGTATTATAGGCGGTCAAATTGTGCATTAAGCGACCTGTATTTTGTCAACTAAAGTTTCTGTATCAGGCTTCATATGTTTCAATTCATACCGCTCAACATCCATAAACCATGACAGGTTCTCAAGTAAATCATTATACCCCCGATAAACTTGTCCGGCATTTGTAATAACAGATGAACCCTTTGCAATTGAAGCGGCCATCACACATGCCATCCCAGCCCTCAAGTCAGTGGACTTCATCATACTTCCCTGCAAGATTTTATCTTGGGGATTAATAATAATTTCTTGGCCATCATACTGTACATTTGCACCCATTTTTTTAAGCTCATCCAAATAAGCTGTGCGCTCAGGAATCACTTGATCTTGAATCACGGTGCGTGTTTCAGCACAAAGCCCTAATGCTGAAAAAATAGGCTGGAGGTCTGTGGGAAAACCAGGATAAGGCTGACAAATAGCTTCAACCCCACTAAATCCATTTAATTGATCACCATGAACCGTTAATAACTGTTGTGCAGAACAATAATCATAATTTAATCCTGCATCCACCAAAAGATTTAACGGTAAATTTAAACTATCTAATGTACTTACCCCTTCCAGGTAAAGTTTTTTACGATGCATCATCGCTAAAGCCACATAGGTCATTGTCTGAATACGGTCTGGGATTAAACGAACCTGCGATCCAACCAGGCCAGAAACACCCTGAATGTGAATCACTCGTTTAACCACATCTACATTGATATTGGCGCCGCATTGATTTAAAAAATCAATCAAGTTTATAATTTCAGGCTCAACTGCACAATTAGATAAGGTAACCGTCGCATTCCCTAATGCCGCATATAAAATTAAATTTGTCGTCGCACCCACAGAAGGAAATGGCAATTTATGATGCGCATTACAATCTGTTTTATGCTCAAGCGTAATTTCATCGCCTTTTACAGAAACCTTTGCATTTAAAGCCCTTAAACCTTCAAGGTGGAGATTGAACTGACGCGCCACTCCAAAAGAACAACCTCCTGGTAAACCAATTGTTACAGAGCCCTGTTGTTTCGCCAAACTCCCCAACAGATACAGAGAACAACGAGTAGCACCCGTTAACGCTGACGGCAAATGTATGCCCGCAGACAAACCCTGATTTTGAATAGAAACCGCATTAATCGCTTCTTCAAATTTAAGGCCCAGAGTAGATAAAATCAAACGACTACCCAAATAATCCTCAAGCTGTAAAGGCACATTAGAAAAGTGAGATTTTCCCTTTATCATTGGCAAAGCGAAGAGCAAAGGCAAAAGGGCATTTTTCGCACCCTTTACAAAAATTCTAGCGTCTAATGCCCCTTTTAAACTAGGGTTTATTTTTAACTTCACAACATGATAACTTTTTGAAAAATTCCTAAGCATGCATGATAGTAAAAAACAAGCCGTTTGTCTTGTAAAAAAAGTCGTTAACACTTGTTAAATATAAGGTTCTAAGCCAATAACCACTCTTTTATCCAAGCAAAAACAAATCTATACTACTATCTATATCTTTTTCACTTAGGTTCTAAATGTGCGCATTTTATTTCTCTCTTTACTGAGTCTTATGCTATGCACACCTGCTTTTGCCCAGTCACAAAAAGCAGCCGCGCCCATAAAATCCGAGTACAAAGAAACAAAGAAAATAAAAAAAACCAAACCGCATCCCACAAATTTATATCTCACCGTTGCAGTAGGTGGCCTACCTAAAGATATGGCAGATGCCGTCAGCAATAATTTATCCATTATTCAATACGCAGACTTTGCTGAAAAATCTATTGAAAATTTGGAGCTTATTTTTAGTAAAAGCGAAGATGAAATTAACTCAGCACTCATCCCTTTTGGGTTCTATCATCCAGTGATTAAGCCCAAAATTGAGCATGAAGGTCAATTTTGGAACATCAATTATGACATCACTCTCGGCCCTCCTATGCTGATTGATAAATTAAATATCCAAGTATCTGGCCAAGCAAAATCAGATAAAAAATTTCACACCCTCCTTGCACAACTCCCCATAAAAAAAGGAGAAGTCCTTACGCAAAATCATTATAAAAAAGCAAAATCCAAGCTCATTGACCTTGCTTTTGATCGAGGCTACTTTAACGCCAGCCTTACGAAACATAAAATTTTTATTGCCAAGGCAGATAATCAAGCAACAATTGATTTAAACCTAAATAGCAAAAAAAGGTCGAAGATTAAAGAAGTTTCAATCCAACAAAAAGAATTTCATTTTGATAAAAGCTTCATTCAGAAGTTTTTAAAATTCAAACCTGGTGAATATTTCAATATGCAGCGCCTTACAGATAGTCAAAATAATTTGCAGTCCAGCCCTTACTTTTCAAGTGTGTCTATCACCCCCCAAACCACATCTAAAAACATTGCCAAACAATCTGTCCCCATCAAGGTTGATCTTATTGCAAAAAAGCCAGTTACCTACACGGTTGGTGCGGGCTATGGTAGTTTTACAGGCCCCCGCGTGCTCGGTGGCGTTATACTCAGACACCTCACAAAATCAGGCCAATATGCAAAATTTAATATCGAAGCTTCTCCTATCAACACCACTTTCTTAGGTGAATACATTATTCCTGGGAAAGATCCTGTTAATGATTATTATAGCGTTAACGCTCAACAAAGCTTTATTAACACAATTCCTTATGGCGCAAGGCAAACAACTTTTGGAATTGATTCTGTTCATAAATTTGGGCGCCTGACAAACACAATAGGATTGAGGCAATTTTTCATCCGCTATAACACACAAAGCAACAATTCTATCCAAAATGCCCATTACCTTGTCCCAACATGGATCATTCAGTATAATCACACCCAGCCTGATGGCTTCTGGAAAAGCGGTTATGTCATTAACAATGCACTACAAGCCGCTTTAAAAAGCGTTACCTCAAGCAATACTTTTGTGCGGAATATGACCTCAATACAGTATTCACTGCCGCTTATGAAACAATGGAATAGGCTCTTATTTAATGCCAATTTTGGCGCACTCATGACCCAAGACATCAATAACCTGGCCGCACCCTTTCGTTTTTATGCTGGAGGTGTTGGAAACTTATTAGGTTACCAATATTTAAGCCAAGGCCCTGTAAATGCTCAAAATCAGCTTACTGGTGGGAAATATTTAACCACAGTCTCTGCCGGTATTGAGCAAAGAGTTTATGATAAATTCAGTGTCATAACTTACTTTAATCTTGGGAATGCTTCTAATAATTTGGATATGTCCGATGTAGAGATTAAACGTGCGGCAGGATTTGGATTTGGCTACAAATCACCCTTAGGCCCACTACAAATATTTTTTACACGCGCACTTAATCCCGGAAATCAGCATTGGCGTTTTGACTTCAGCGTAGGGGTTAACTTCTAATGAGAATGATTCCTGATATTTCCAGCACTAAATCTTTAAACCTCTCCGTACGCTTAAAAGTAGCCTTTTATGCCCTAACTAGTTTTATTGCACTATTTGTCATTATTTTTTATTTTATTTCAACCCCACTTGGATTTAATCTTGCACTCAATTTTGCCAGACCTATTTTGGCTTCCAAAGGCATTGATTTACATGAAGGAAAGGTCTCTGGTTCATTGGGACACTTCACGCTTCCAGGAATAACCGTTCACGCAGGCCCTAGCACTATTATTGTCGATAATGCTGAAATAACTTGGTCACCCAGTGCTTTCTTTATTGCCAAACTTAACATCCAAGCACTTAGTGCCGAGCAAGTCACAGTCAAAGTGAACACTGCAAAATTTGACCACACCCCAACCCCTAAAAACTTTGATTTCCCTTTTCATTTAATTGCTCATCACATCACTGTTAAACATGCCCTCGTGCAAGTGGATGATATTCACCTGTATTACAACAATATCCAGGCAAATGCAGCCATTAAGAAAAACTGGTTACACGTTACAGACTTAAAAGGCCTGACCTTTGATAATACTTTGGATTTCCATTTTTCAAAAGCGGCCCTAAATTTTAACTTCCCTTTCGCCGTCAATGCAAATATGAAATACACCTACTCAAACGGCCCACTTAGCACAATAAAGCCTGCCTCAGCCTCCTTAGCAGGACACTTTCAAACAGTCTTTACCGCAGCCTCAAAAGGTGCTGCAAAACTCTACGATCAGACTTATACCTATGACACCCTTGTTCATATCAGCGATCACCGTATTCAAGGCTTCATCAAACAATTAAAATTTGGTAAGACACAACTCTCTGGCAGTAATTTATTTTTATTTAAAAAAAATATGATCGACTGGGAAATGAATTTGAAAGGAAATCATGCGCTACTTGCTGCACCTTATTCATCAAGCTTCTCAAGTCATCTAAAAGGTTCAATTTCCAAAACCTCAAACCTCAATACGTTATCACTCCAAAAATGCACTGCAATGTTTGGCCCAAACAAACTTAATTGTGTCTTAAATATGCAGTTTAATGCCAGTACATTGCGCTTTCCAAAAGCTAAAATAATAAATCAAAGCACCAAGGATTATGCCCAGCTTAACGGAAGTCTACTACCAAAATTAAATGCCCAATGGTCACTTAATCTGAGTCAACCAGGAGACTATCTATCACATCTAAAAGGTTC
>CAXBFV010000089.1:0-5393 GCA_963974985.1 uncultured Gammaproteobacteria bacterium
AAACATTGATCTGCTACGGCTTGTATATGCTCTCTTTGATAGCGGCCTGTAACTTCAAAACTTTTTAAATACTCTACCCCAAGCAAAACATCAGAAAAATCCACACGGCGAAGATATCGCATTAGCATCATCACCACATAAGCTTCCACTTCATGATCAAGCGCAATGCTTGCATCTTTTTGAGCCAGAAAAACAAGCTCATGCCAATGTGCTATTTCAGTTTGATGTGCGATGATCTTAGCCATAATTAACCCCTAGTAAAAAACTATCTTACCTCATTTATAAGTATGGCTGGATTTTTAAAAAATGCCTAATAAACGATCAACCCTAGTTGTTATACGTTTTCATTACTATATCTTTATGTGCCCAAATTTCATTAACTTGACCACGCATAAAATTAACATAATCTTCATCATCTAGACTGCCAACCATTTCAGGCGTTACAGGAATAGCCCTCACATCAACTTTAATTTCTTTCATGCGACCGCATAGATATTCCCAAAGCGAAATTGCTTTTCCTGGATAAAATATCGTGACACCTAAAATAGCATCCATTTTTTCACCCAGTATGCTCATAATAAGAGAAATACCCCCTGCTCTGGGTTTTAATAAATATTGGTAAGGGGACTCTTGCTTTTTAGCTTTCACCGCTGAGAACCGTGTACCCTCTGAAAAATTGACCAATGTTAGCGGAAGATGCTTGAATTTTTCACATGCGGCCTTGGTTTCATCTAAATCCTTGCCTTTCTTTTCAGGATGCTTCTCAAGATATGCTTTTGAATAACGCTTCATAAATGGAAAATCCATTGCCCAAGCACTTAATCCAATAATAGGCACCCATTTAAATTCATTTTTAATAAAAAATTTTCCGAATGGGATTTTGCCGATAAAAATATTTTCTAAAACCGTAATATCCATCCAGCTTTGGTGGTTCGCAATAATAGTATAAGAGCCTTTTTTCTTTAGTGCTTTCAACCCTTGAATCTTAAACACCGTTGGCAATAATAATTTAGCCCCATAGACATTGATATACATCCATCCGATAGCCGCACGTTCTAAAATATTTCGGCAAATATTTTGCATCGGCACGCAAGGGATTAATTTCAAAAGACCGAACACTAATATTGGAATGGCGGCTAAAAGTGTAAAAAAACAGAGCAGTATTAGCACGAAACTTCCACGAAGGTTTTCAAAAACTTTATTTGCCATTATATTTAGCTCGTTTAAATTTGATGTGTTTAAGCATAGCAAATATTTGCTATTTTATTCAGCTTTATTATTTAACCTGTTTATGAACTTCAAGCTTTCCATTTTGATAAAAATCAAACCAAATTGCACCGTCATAGGCTGTATTGTAATCTTTGACACCAGCCTTTATGAAGCGCCTCTTTACAGATACAGCTGGATGCCGATAACGATTAAGAAAACCTGTGGCATACAAAACATATTCAGGATTAACTGCTTCTATGAAATTTTTGCTCGAAGAGGTTCGACTACCATGATGCGCCGCGATCAAAATAGCTGAAGGTAATTGATCCATATGATGATCCAATAAATAATTCTCAGAGCCTTTGCTAATATCGCCAGGCAATAAAATACTTTGTTGGCCTAGGGTAATCTTGAGTACACAAGAGGTATCATTTTTGCCATTTCGTAGATAAGGGTCCGGGGCGGGAATAAAATTAGCATTTATAAATTCAAAATGAATCTGCCCCCACCTCCACCCCTTCCCTTCTTTGCAAGGCAGCATTGGTATTTTTTTATTTCTCGGAATAAAAGAAGACGAAGCGTAAACATGATCAACCTTGAACTGACTGGTAATTGTTTTAAAGCCCCCGTAGTGGTCTAAATCGCCATGACTCACCACCAAATCATTAATTTGTTTAATACCAATCGAGCGAAGGAAAGGTGCTATTACTAATTCGCCTGCATCATTACCTGAAGCAAAACCAGGACCCGTATCATAAAGCAGCACTTTATCTTTAGATTGAAAGGCCACCGCTAAGCCTTGACCCACATCCAACAAATAGAGCCTTGCGTTAACGCCATCTGGCAAACTAGGTTTATAAAAAACTAAAGGCAATATCAACGCCAAACCTAAAAGTTTCCCTGGAAAACCTTTAGGTAAAAATAAAACCAAAAGACCTATCACGGCTAAAGCCATCACTAAGGTATTCGCACCACCCCAATAAGCAAAATCTAATGCATAAGGCTCTATAAAAGATAAAAAGTAAACCAGCCCTGAAATAAACCAGCCCACAAAGCCAAAGATATTAATACCAATCAATAATAAAATAGTTCCAATAAATATAAGCGGTACAATTAAGAAACTCACCAATGGAATGGCAATAATATTGGCGAATAATGACACCGGTGAGAAATAGCCGAACCAATATACCGTTGCTGGAATCAAAGCAACCAAGACGTCCAGATAAAGCTAATAATAAAAATGCAACGGCTAAGAAAGAAAGCCAAAACCCTGCTGAAATAAGCGAAAATGGATTCCAAAAAACAACCAAAGTAAAGGCAATTAACCATACTCTTTTAGTCGTCATTTTCTTCATAGCTAAGATTATAAAACCTGCGACCATAATCATGATTAAGGCACGCTGTGTAGGCAATGTGAATCCTGCTAAAAGTGCATAACATAAAGCCGCAAATAAAGAGCCCATCACAGCAACTTTTTGTGCTGGCGCGCGTCTTGCCAAAAAATTAAACCGGCCCCATAAAAACCTTATCAATATGAATACCCAAAGTGCGATTAAACCAATATGCAAACCAGATATCGCAATGAGATGTGAAGTGCCTGTTTTTTGAAATAGCTGCTTGTCTTTAAAAGTAAGCCCTGATTTATCCCCCAAAAGCAAAGCATCCACCACACCCAGGATCTGCGAACTCTCAGCCGTTTGATGAATCAATGTTTTGACTTTAAATCGCACCCAATCTACAGGCGCGCGCCAAATATTCTGGCCTTGATACTGAATGTTTTTTGAATCAATATAACCCGAGGCTTGAATGCCCTGCTGTTTTAAATACTCTCCATAATCGAAACCGTTTGGGTTATTAAAGCCTCGAGGTTTTTTAAGTTTAACCCCAAACTGCCACTGTTGTCCTGGCTCAAAATTAGGTTTCTTAACTTTAGAAAATCGGCTATACCAAGACAGCCGAATCAACCCTTCCTTCGTTTGAAAAAGAAAGCTGGTTGCTTGGTATGTGCTCTCAGGTAGAGAAGCTATATATCCCGTAACCGTAACTTTTTTATGCAGTAATTCTGAGGGATAAGCTTTTTGATAATGATAAAAAACTAACGTACCGTGCAACGCACATATAATAAGAAGCGTCCAAAACCAATATCGTTTTAAATGCTTTAACAAAAACACCTTGAAACTAAATCACCAAACTTGTGATAAAAATACTCACAGCATATAACAAAATAATGGCGACTAAAGGTGAAAAATCCATCCCACCCATAGGCGGGATATGTTTGCGAAATGGCTTTAAGATAGGATTAGTTAGTTGAAATAGAAGTACGCTCAAAGGGTTGTAGCTGCCAGGTTGCGCAAACCAACTTGAAATTGACTGAATGATAATGGCATAAATAAAAACCTGGATTAGGAGTAATACCAAAGACTTTACCGCCAATAACAAAACGAATATCGTAATTGGAAATCCACTCATCCAACTTAAGAGACAAACTTCAGCCACTTGGATAATCAGCATTAAAACAATTGCTGCCATATCCACGCCAAAGAATCCAGGCACTATTCTTCGTAAAGGTATTAATGGCGGATTCGTAACTTTCATCAAAAACTGGCAAACGGGGTTATAAAAATCAGCTTTCACCCACTGCAATAAAAATCGCAACATAATGGCCGCAAGATAAAGTGTGAAAACTATATTAATTAAAAAACTGCCTGTGTTAAGTGCTGCACCTTCCATGTTTATTCCTTTTTTAACCGTCATACCTGCGGAGGCAGGTATCCAGAACTTTTAAAACTTTATTTATTTTCCAATTTTGTTGTCGAAGAAAATAGTTGTGATAATGCCTCGCCACGCTCCACATTCTTGCGCATAGCCTCTTCCATCATAGCCCTAATACCTGCCTTTTCAAGGGTTTGAATTGCTGCTTCCGTAATCCCACCTTTTGATGTTACATTTTGACGGAGTTTGGCCACACCCTCTGAAGACTCAAGCGCCATTCTAGATGCTCCATAAGCCGTTTGTGTTGTCAGCAGCTTCGCTTGCTTTTCATCTAATCCAAACTTCACAGCAATATCTGACATCATTTCCATAAGCAAGAAAAAGTAAGCAGGCCCTGATCCAGATAGAGCGCCGACGACGTTCATCTGACTTTCATCTTTTATCCAAACTGCTACACCCGAAGCACGCATGATATGTTCTGCTAAATTTTTCTGCTGTTCTGCTAATTGACTATTCGCAAACATTGCGCTGGCGCCACATTGTAGTTGAGCAGGCGTATTGGGCATGACGCGCACTATCGCTGTCTTCTCACCAAACCATTGTTCTAATTGCGGCATATCAATGCCGGCGCAAATCGAAATCACTAAGGCATTACTTTTTTTGATTTCCGCACCAACTTTATCCACTACTGAAGGCAAAGCTTGTGGCTTTACGGCCAGAATAATAACCTGGCATTTTTCGACAAGTGTTGATTGCTCCAGGCACGTTGACACACCATAAGTCTGCTGAAAGAAACCAAGCTTGTCTTGATTTTTATCGCACACCCATAAGTTTGGGGCTTTGAAGTCACTGGCGACCATGCCCGACACCATGCTTCGTGCCATATTACCGCCGCCAATAAATCCTATATTTACTTCTTTCATATTATTACCTTATAAATTTGACAAAAATCTTTCCTGCTTCTATCTTGGGTGATCTAAGATCATTTTCAAGCAAGATGCTTACTTACAATCTTTAAAATATTTTCTGTTGAGTCAAATAAAGCAACACCTTTTGCATGTTGTGAAGCCTCTCGCAAAGCCTGCCTATCACTATGCCAAGCTTGAATAAACGCTGCCAATTTCTCAGGCGTTAGATTTTCTTGACGAATACAGCTTGCTGCCTTTGATCGCGTTAAAATTTCCGTATTATGAAACTGATGATCATCCACTGCGTGCGGGTAAGGTATAAATATTGCTGGCAAACCCATGACGGCAACTTCTGAAACCGTTGAAGCACCAGCACGACAAATAATAATATCTGCCCACCCATAAGCTTCTGCCATACCGTCAATAAAAGCCGTCACTTTTGCTTCAACACCCATATCCTTATAGCTTTGGGTTGTGGCATCACATTGCGCTTCACCTGTTTGATGCCAAACCTGTGGGCGAATGCTTTCTCCTAGTTGGGCAAACGCGTGAGGTAGTATTTTA
>CAXBFV010000090.1:0-5324 GCA_963974985.1 uncultured Gammaproteobacteria bacterium
CAGTATAGAAAACTTATATCCATATCTTATCCTAATGGTGCTTGGCTTCATTTTGAATATCAGGATGGACACTTAAATAAAATTGTTAGTAGTACAGGGTCTCATATAGATAAACTGAATACTTCCTGGAAATCATCTGGGTTGGGTGCTTTATCAACTTTAGAGTTTCGTGGGGGGAGGTTAGAAAAATTAATTCTAAAAAAGGGGTTGGGGTCTGATAAAGAATATACTTTTGATTATACGGGCTTCACATACTCTAATGATCAAACTAATCCAATGCTTCCTTCGTCTTTTAGTACTTTATTGCTTAACCGGATTTCTTCAAATAACGGCTCAGTTCGAGCACTGTATTATACAAATCTAGTGAAACCAAGTATATGGGGGAATCTTCCTTCTTTGGTTCCCCTTCCTAAGGCTCTACCAGGAAAACCTGTTGTTTATAAAGAATGTAATTTTAAAGGCCAAGACAAATTAGCTTATACCAAAATAGATTATAATTATGGTCTGGCTGCCTCTGATGATGCTCATCCGTGGAGTAGTCCAGATGTGCTTTGGCATATAGACAAAAATTTAGAGTGGGTGCCTGAGCCGATGATGATTCCAAAATCAATACCATCGGGGTGCCAATATTCTGCTCCAGATGACGCATATTATAAAGATAACTTAGATGGTTTAAGTTTTTCTATGTCTAATTATAAGTCTTTTGAGAACCCAAATTACCAAGATGGAATGCTTCAGGATCTTAGGAAGCCACACCAGTTTCCAGGTATGCTTTTGGGCGATAAATATGCTTTCCGATTTAAGTATGATGTAGATGGCTTAACTCGTGACTGGACTAACCCAAAAGAAGGATTACCTTTCTATGCTGTGGGCGTAACGCGTAGAGATTCATTATACCCAAAGCGCGTACAGTCAACTTTAAATATTTATAGTAAAAGCAATCTTTTGATTAATCAGATTAGTGCTAATCCATATAAAAAAAATAACCTTGTGAATTATGATGTAAAGGCAACAGGGATTGGTTATAGCGAATCAAACAATAATTCTCCAATGAGCCTTTTATCTTTTAGGAATCTTGAAGGAAAATTACAAATTAATTATGATCTTACAAGTAGTTTAACTCGAGCTGGTTGGCGACACGAGCATTCTCTGAATGAGAATAGAGTCTCAGATGTATTTGCAGCATTAACGCCAGGAATTATCATAAATAGAAGTTTTAGCATAAGTGAGAGTGACATTGATAGTGGCAGGGGGGGGATTGATTTGAGTCTTCTGCCAAGCTACTCTGAAAGTGAAGAGCGAAATTTGATGCCTGGTTCTTATATGCCTAAAGAAATTGAGTTATATAAAAATGGCAGCTTGGTCGAAAGCATCTCGCAAGAGTCGGCAGCATCATATTTTACTACTGATCCTTATGGCGACCTTCCAAATACTTTGCCATATGCATTTTTAGGTTCAAGAATTATTTCAAAGTATAATGCTGAAGGCGAAGTATTAAAAAAATATTACACAATAATGAATTATGAGAATCTTCTTGGAAAAGTAAATAAGCTGGGATATTTTTATAAACCATATGATGTTTTAGGCATTTCTACAGAAGTTCTTCCTGGTTCTGATTGGGTGTTGTCAAAAAAGAAAGAATACTTATGGATAAACCAAGATGCATATCAGAAAATTAGTGGGATTGATCAAAAAAGTATAGAGCAGGCAACTTGCGACCCTTCAAATCAAACCAACCATAATGGTACAGATTATTGTCCCTTAAGTGAGACGGCTTATACATGGGGAGCTGATATTAATAAAGACAGTGGTAAATACCCGCTTCTTGCTGGACAAAAAACAACTTACCCTAAAGGCTCTCTTTTGAACAAACCTGCCCAGTTTGCATTAACAAATGTGGGTGAAGTAGGTAGAAAACATCAGCTATAGCAACTTATTAAATAATACGAATAGAGTGGTAAAATATTTCAAATCACTCTCACTTATTTAGGAGTTCAAATGAATAGATTAAGTGCAGAAGAACGTTGTAAAATTGAAGCACTAAAACAGGCTGGTTTAAATTGTAGTCAAATAGCCCGTGAGCTTGGCAGACACAAAACTTCAATCTACCGAGAGTTATCCCGTAATAGCGTTGATGGCACTTACTCTCATGCTGTTGCCACAGCATCAGCCAAGGCGCGTAAATCTATTTGTGGAAAATTAAAAATTACGGAAGATAATTGGGACTATGTTCGGATCATGTTGCATCAAAAATGGAGTCCTGAACAAATAAGTGGCTGGCTTAGGTCTACTTCGTTTTTTGATTTCTATGTCTGTGCTGAGTGGATTTATGAGTACATTAAAAAAGACTGTCAAAATGGTGGCAGTCTTTACACTCATTTGCGTCGAGGCGGTAAGCCTTATAAAAATAAACGCGCATATCGTGGCTTTATCAAAGACCGTGTAAGTATTGAGTCTAGACCTAAAATTATAGAAGACCGATTGCGTATTGGTCATTGGGAAGTTGATATCGCTCCTTAAAAGACTTGAAAAAGGGCGATACATTGCTTAATAAAGATAAACAGCCTCTAGTGGTTGCAAGTTTAGAAGGGTATGGCGGTTATAACCCAACAGAAAAAGCACAAGAGGGTTATGGCATTACAGTGGCGATGAATCATACTTTCTTTGCTGGTGAACAGAGTGTATTGATGCACAATTGTGGAGGAAAACCTGGAGCTGCTGGTGAATCATCTCCTAATGGAAGTGATATTGCTGCTAATTCTGGCTCGACCAGTGGTGATTATGCAGCCAGTGACGGTGTAAGTGAAGGTGGGGGTTCAGCTTTAGAAGTGGGCTTTTCTGATGATGAAGGAAGGATGTTGGCAGAACATGGCTTGGCCCCCGAAGTGCAGAGTGAGCTAACCCGGCTAGCAGAAGAGGGAGTGGAGAGAGATATTAGAAATGTGGCTTATAGCAATGATTTTCGTAAAAATTATTGGATGGCGAGGAGTAAATACTATGATGGTTTTAAAGAAGCCTATGAGAAACATTTAGGGTATGATATAGATGTTCCAGAGGGTGGTAAGCAGCAATTTTATTCGTATACTGGAGAAGATATCAATGCTTCATTTGATAAATTTTGGACATGGCTGACTGATGTTCACGGGGAATCTGATTTTCCAAGCATGGCTAGTAAATATCGTGAATATCGTCTAAACCATCAATAGAGTACATAAGTTAACTTTAGAGGCTTCAATTTATTAGTTGAATCCAAGTATTGAAATGAGAATATTTAGATATAATTTTTAAGGGAAAGTTTTGTTGTGAAAGACACAAAGTAAGATAATGTTTTTTTATTTGTGCTTATTTAGAAAGTACCTCACAAAAGTTTTTTTGGGTGTGATCAATATATTGAAGGCTTTATTTCAGGGGCAAGCTAAAAGCTCTTATTTATAGGGGTCTTGTGAAAATAAAGTCTTAAAGTTTCTTCAAGCCGTTCAGCCTGAATAGTTTCAGGCTCTTTATCACCTTGCAGATACTTTAAATTATAAACACCTTGCTCCAGTTCATTTTCACCAATAATGATCGCAAGTTGGGCGCCTGATTTATCTGCCTTTTTAAACTGAGATTTAAAGCTGCCGCCTTGCGTATTATTTTCCACTTTAATATGAGGCAATGTGTTACGAAGAGTTTCGGCAAGTTGTAGTGCATGCCATAGTGCCGCGTCACCTGCACTGATGATGTAAACTTGTGGCGAAGTTTCAACAGCAGGGAAGCTTTTAACGCTTTCCATCAGCAATAAAATACGTTCAATACCCATGGCAAAACCAACAGCAGGTGTAGAGGGGCCACCTAATTGTTCAATAAGAATATCATAACGGCCGCCGGCACAAATAGTCCCTTGTGCACCGAGTAGATCCGTTGTCCATTCAAAAACAGTGTGAGAATAATAATCTAATCCACGCACGAGATAAGGATTGATATTAAGTGGGATATTCAATGCTTCAAGGTGCGCACAAAGACTTTTAAATTGTGCTGTAATCTCTTCATCAACGTAGTCGCTAAGAATCGGCGCATCTTTTAACAAAGCCTGAGTGTTTGGGCTTTTGCTGTCTAAAATACGTAATGGATTTTTGTAAAGACGTCTTTGGCTGTCTTCATCGAGTTGATCTTTAATGGGTTCAAGATATTTAACTAATTCAGCTTTATAGGCTTCACGATTTTCAGAAGTGCCTAAGTTATTAATTTCGAGTTGAACATGTTTATCGAGTCCAAGTTGTTGCCAAAGTCTCCAAGAAAGCGCCAGAAGTTCAGCTTCAATAGCAATATTTGAAATTCCGTAAATTTCCACACCCAGCTGGTAAAACTGACGATAGCGACCTTTTTGTGGGCGCTCATGGCGAAACATCGGACCCTTGTACCAAAGCTTTTGCGTTTGATCTCTGAGCATGCCGTTTTGAATCGCAGCTCTCACACATCCAGCCGTGCCTTCAGGTCGGAGCGTCAGCATATCACCATTGCGATCGGCAAAGTCATAGGACTCTTTTTCAACGATGTCTGATGTGCCGCCGACACCACGATGAAAGAGTTCACTCTTTTCTAAAATGGGCAGACGTATTTCTTGGTATTGATATGAATTTAATAAATTTGAAACGGTATTTTCAAAATGTTGCCAGTAAGGCGTTTCAGTCGGCAGGATATCATTCATGCCGCGTACAGCTTGGATTTTTGTCATTTTTTTGCGCTCGTTTTTTAGGGATGATTGCTAGCAAGCTGGCAGACTTATATAAGGACATTGTAAATTAAAATGGACATGCTGTAATTACCTTTATTAATTGCATTTTGTCGCAATATGCGATACTTTTATCTATGTAGTATTAATTTTGGTAGGAGCTTTGATATGCCAACGTCCGTAAGATTATCTGATGAAATTGTCCAGTCTGCAAAAATGGTGGGTAGCGTGATGCATCGATCAGGTGCAAGTCAAATCGAATTTTGGGCGTCAATTGGGAAAATAGCAGAAGAAAATCCTGATCTTCCATTTTCTTTTATTACTGAGAGCTTATTAGCTAAGGTCGAGATGAATAATGGCTTGGTAAGTGATTATGAATTTGATAGTTAAGCAAACGAATACTTTTAAAAAGACAGTAAAGAAACTCTCCAAAACGCAAAAATTAGAATTAGACGATGCAGTCAAAAAAATTATGATAGATCCAATAATCGGTGAGCAAAAAAAAGGTGATTTAGCATTTCTGAGAGTGTATAAATTTAAAATGAACAAACAGCTCACTTTATTGGGTTATCATTTTGAGGAAGATTTATTGGTCTTAACGTTATTACAGCTT
>CAXBFV010000091.1:0-5279 GCA_963974985.1 uncultured Gammaproteobacteria bacterium
TGAGAAATATTGGGCGTTCCCATCATTCCCACAGGGATAAGCATCGTAGCAAAGAGACCGTAGCCACCACGACGAAAGCCCCAAATGGCTAAACATAAAAGAATAATGATAAAGAGCGCACCATGATCACTCCATACTTCCGCTTTATGCTCCGTTTTTTTAGATTGGTCAATACCAATATTATGTTGTTCCATAGATAATAGCTGTGCAATGTCGGCACTAGATTTGGTCATGGTGACATAAAGTCCACCACCAGCTTTCGCTACTTTCTCCAAACTGGGTTGATCGAGCTTAACGGTCGCTGTTTTACCTTGTCGGTCGGTATAGGTTTGGCCTTGTTCATTTTGCAGGGTAGAGCCTGTTTTTGATCCTAATCCCAATACGGAAACATCCATCCCTTTAGCATGCATGGTTGCAGCTAGTTCCGCAGTTTTTGTATCAGCATGATCTGTGATTAAGACAACTTGCGCTGTTTTTTCAACACCTGCATCCTTAATGAGCCTCTCAGCTTCTAAGAGCCCTTCATAAGGATTATTGCCCGTACTGGGCATCATCTTAGGAGAGAGAGAAGGTAGAAGTGTGGTGATGGTGTTAGTGTCATTAGTGAGAGGGGTGACCACATAGGCGCCTTGAGCAAAGACGACTAATGCATTTTGAATATCTTTACTGTGTCGAAGCAGTTCTGTCACTTTTATTTTGGCGCGGGCTAAGCGTGTGGGGGTGATATCTCTGGCATACATGTGAGGCGAAAGGTCTAGCACAATTACGCGCGCCACAGGAGATTGATAAACAGGGACTTTTTGCTTTTCCCAAACAGGACCCGTAAGAATGAGTGTTGTGACTATCCAACCAATGGTTAAGATCCAAAGGTAAGGGTTTCTTTTTTGTTTGCCATCATTTTTGACTAAATACTTGAGTAAGTGTGGATCACAATGCTCAGCCCAATTAGTCGATTGAGTGCGTTTTCTAAATAATAAAAATAAAACAAGCAACAAAGGGATAAGTGCTAAAAACCATTCAGGACGTAAAAAGTATAGGGGGTGTATAAAAGCCATGTGTGTTTGGATAAGAAGAACAATTTTTTAAGTAGAGTGATTTTAACCGAATAGTGTGCTGTGCTCAATCTGAAGAGGGCAAGACAATTTTTTATCTTGAAAATAAACCTCATTATTCTTTAGCTTGATTTCATCATTGCAAAGTAGTGCAATAACTTTAGGGTAGAGTTGATGCTCATAGGTTTTAATACGGTTTTCTAGCAAGGTAGCATTATCATTTTCACAAACTGGAAACGAACTTTGAGCAATGGATGCGCCCGCATCCAGCTCAGGTGTAACTACATGCACAGTCGAGCCATGCTCTGTGTCATTGGCATCTAGTGCGCGTTGATGTGTATTAAGACCTTTGTGTTTAGGAAGCAGGGCTGGGTGAACATTTATGAGCTTGTCTTGATAATGATTGACAAACCAAGTTGAAAGAATACGCATGAAGCCTGCAAGAATCACAAAATCCGCTTCGTAATTGTCAATGATTTTACTGACTGCTTTATCGAAAGACTCTCTGCTCTCAAAGGATGTGTGAGAAAGAACTTGTGTTGGAATGTTATGCTGTTGTGCGCGTTCAATGCCGTAACAAGGTTTATTGGCAATGACTGTGCTAATGACGGCATTTATTTCATTTTTTTCAATAGCATCGATGATGGCTTGTAGGTTAGTGCCACTGCCTGAAACAAGTACAACAAGTTTTTTCATTTTTTAAATTTTTGAATAGTTTACACAAGCTTCGTTGTGATCGTTGGCTTTGATGGACCCAATTTCCCAGGCAATTTCACCTTGAGCATGCAAGTTAAGTAAAATGGCATCTTTTTCTTCTGATGCAACGCAAAGCACCATGCCTACGCCACAGTTAAATGTTTTTAGCATTTCAGCTTGGGTGATATTACCGAGATCTTGTAACCATTGGAAAACCGCAGGTAATTCCCAACTATTTAAATCAATATCTGCAATGGTGTTTTCTGGCAATACACGTGGAACATTTTCAGTAATTCCACCACCAGTAATATGTGAAATAGCCTTAATTTGGTGGTGTTGTAAAAGTGTTTGAATTGGCTTCACATAAAGTTTGGTGGGTTCTAATAGTGTTTCACCAATTGTTTTACCAAGGTAATTGTCAGTCAGTTTTAAATTATTAACTTCAAGGATTTTACGAACTAAAGAAAAGCCATTGGAGTGAACACCTGAAGAAGAAATTGCAATTAATGTGTCTCCAGCTTGCACATTTTCTCCTGTGATCATTTGGTCTTTTTCAACAATCCCCACACAGAAGCCTGCCAAGTCATACTCATCTTCGGAATACATGCCTGGCATCTCAGCCGTTTCGCCACCTACGAGAGAGCAGCCTGATTGTTTACAACCTTCAGCAATCCCTTTGATGACATCTGTAGCATTATCAAGGCTTAACTTTCCTGTTGCGTAATAGTCGAGGAAGAAAAGGGGTTCAGCACCCACGACCACAAGATCATTGACGCACATGGCGACTAAATCAATACCAATGGTGTCGTGTTTATTCATTTCAAAGGCAAGTTTAAGCTTTGTTCCAACCCCATCGGTACCCGATACCAGTACGGGTTTCTTGTATTTTTCAATAGGCAGTTCAAACAATGCGCCAAAGCCACCTAAGCCGGCCATAACTTCAGGGCGTTTAGTTGCTTTTGCAAAAGGTGCAATGCGTTTGATAAGTTCATTGCCGGCATCAATATTGACGCCTGCTTGGGCATAATCGAGAGAATTTTTTTGTTCAGACATGAAGAAGACCAGAAAAAGGTTTTGCGTAATTTTAACGTAAAAGAATGACACTTGCTATGGTATAGTGTGACAAGATTTTTATTTAAGTTGTGTCGAACCAAAATGACCTCAAAAAACTATTCAGCTGAATCCCAATACCCTTTATTTAGACTATTAAATTATATGAAAAACCATCGTAGAGATTATCGATTGGCTTTGCTTTATTCCACACTAAACAAGCTCTTTGATATTTTGCCAGAGATTTTATTGGGGGTGGCCGTTAACGTTGTGGTAGAGCAAAAAAGTTCCTGGGTGGCGACATTAACTGGTTATAAAGGTTTGATGGCGCAACTTTTTATTTTGGGAGCGGCAACTTTTGCAATCTGGGTGTTAGAATCTATTTTCCAATATCTTTATAGCATTAAGTGGCGAAATCTAGCTCAGAATGTAGAGCATCAACTACGCGTAGATGTTTATAAGCATCTACAAAATGCCAAGATTGAAGACATAGAAGCAACGCCAACAGGTGAATTAATTTCAACGATCAATGATGATGTCAATCAAATGGAACGCTTTTTAGAAAATGGCGTTAATCAGATTGTACAATTAGTCGTTTCTACAGTCTTGATTGGTTTTGTGTTTTTATATTGCTCGCCTATTATTGCGCTATTTGCCGTGGCACCGATTCCATTTATTGTGACAGGTGCCTTCTATTTTCAGCATCGCCTACAACCACGATTTTTACATGTGCGCCAAATGGCTGCCAATATTGGTGCAACCTTAACGCGAAATCTTTTGGGACTCATGACGATTAAAACTTATACCACAGAAGATTATGAAGCCAAACGTGTGGAGAAAGTAAGTGCAGACTTTCAAAAAGCCAATTATGACACGATTAAAATTAGTTCAATGGTGACGCCGATTATTCGGATGTTCGTTTTAACAGGTTTCTTATGCACGATGTTAATTGGTGGATATTTGACGATTCAAGGCCAAATGAATGTGGGTGTGTTTAGTATTTTAATTTTCTTATCGCAGCGTCTGTTATGGCCTTTTAATACCTTGGCTGAGATTACCGTAGATTATCAGCGTGTGATGGCCTCCACCACACGTGTATTGAATTTGCTAACCTGGCCTGTAGAGCAGAATCAAAAAATTAAAGAAGCTGTGTCTATAAGTCAAGCTACTCAAAATCAGGATATAAAATTTGAGGATATTAGTTTCAAATACCCTAACAGTCAGCAAAATGTTTTAGAGAAATTTAATTTACATATTAAAGCGCAACAAACCATTGGTTTTGTAGGGGAATCAGGTTCAGGGAAAACGACATTAATTAAACTGCTTTGTCGTTTTTATGCGCCTCAAAAAGGTCAAATACGTTTTGGCAATCAAGATGTTTCTAATTTTGATCTACATGAGTGGCGTGGGCTTTCTGCATTGGTGAGTCAAGAGCCTTTTTTATTTGATGGTACGGTAAGAGAAAACATCTTATATGGCTCCTTTGATAAAAGTGAAAAGGCAGTGATTGAGGCAGCTCAGACGGCCGGATTGCACGAGTTTGTGATGACGCTTCCTGATGGGTATCACACGCATGTCGGGCAGCGAGGTGTTTTATTGTCAGGTGGGCAAAAACAACGTATCAGTATTGCCAGAGCGGTGATTAAAGATGCGCCGATTTTGATTCTAGATGAAGCGACTTCTGCCGTAGATAATGAAACGGAATTAGCCATTCAGCGTGCGATTGAAAAAATGGCACACCATAAAACGACAATTATTATTGCACATCGTCTTTCCACTATTCGTCATGCAGACCAGATTTATGTGATGAATAAAGGGCAGATTGTTGAGCAGGGTGACCATGAAGAGTTGGTAGGTTTAAATGGGAAATATGCTCGACTATGGTGTATTCAGACGGGTGTTAAGATAGATTAAAAATCACCATAAAGTGTTTGTAGAATAGCGCTCATGGCAATGGGTGCGGTTTCTGTTCTTAAAATGCGGGGGCCAAGTTGTACACTGGTGGCATTACACTGAATTGCAGCTTCAATTTCTTCAGGTGTAAATCCTCCCTCAGGGCCAATGGTGATGGCAATTTCAGTTGGACTTTTTAACCCAAGTTTGGAAAGTTTATTTTCACTATAAGGGTTAAGGATTAAATAATTTTGTTTTCCTTGTTCAAACCAGTTTTGAAGTGCACAAGGGCTATGGATTTTTAATGGAAATACACGGCCTGATTGCTCTGCCGCACTCATAGCAATTTTTTGCCAGTGCTGTTGTTTTTTTTCTAGCTTCTCTTGGTTAAGTCGATAGTCGCAGCGTTCAGTAGTAAGAGGGGTCAGTGATTTAACGCCCAGCTCAGTGGCTTTTTGAATAATAGTGTCAAGTTTATCGCCTTTCACCAGCGCTTGACCGATATGAATAGAAAGTGGGGATTCATTTTCCATCTCTTTGCTCTCGGTGATGTGTAGTGTGACGGCTTTTTTACTGATCTCTATAACG
>CAXBFV010000092.1:0-5270 GCA_963974985.1 uncultured Gammaproteobacteria bacterium
CCTATCTTTGTGGGCGCGGTAACTGGGCACCTTGACAAAGAAGAATTCAAAGGTATTCCCGAGCTTTCTAATAGCTATTTCGATGGGCATGATGTCAATATATTGAAGAAAGAAGTGATTGACAAGCTTGATTATGATGTTGATTTCAGTGGAGTTGAATGGCCATATTCTTAAAAACTGTCGCGCCGTCAGGCGGAGTCGAACCTCGCCCTAAACGGCATCAAGACAAATAACGTTAGGCGAATTTAATACCTACAATAATTGTATGTACCATTTGTGCTCCACGATTCCTCTACTATTTTAGATTGATAAAATAACTTAAATCAAGTCATGAGTTAGGAATACCTCGTGGTTATTGAATTATTTTCTCGTTATCTAAAAAAACCAGTTACCGATATTTATCCCAACAAAATACAAATCTCACGTAACGATTCCAAATACACTCAATAGTTATCGACTCTTCAACTAATCATATCTTCAAGATCTGTGCTTTTAGACGCTTGAAAAAACTGTATGCCTGAATCCAATGCGTCAAAATGGGCAATACCGCATTTTATTTTATCTTTTTCAGCTAAACGAAGATCTTCACTAAATAAGCTACCTTTTGTTTCAATCACAAAATACAGTTTTTCCTGGTTATCCTGATCTACTAATACCGCCCAGTCTGGATTGTATGTTCCTAAAGGAGTATCTATTTTGAACCATGAAGGTAGCTTGGCATAAAGTTTAACGTCAGGATTGAGTTCCATGCCTTGAGCAAAAGATGATTCCGTGTCTGAATCATAAACAATATGAGAATAAACACTTTTATTTACTTCCATCATGTTTTGTTCGAGATATCCTTTTAACTCTTGTTCTTCAAATAGCTCTTGAGAGAAAAAGTGATCATCACCGATCTTATGATATTTAATACCATCAACCAGTGCGTGCATTTTTTTACGCTGAATAATTTCTAATGTTTTTTCGACAAACTTCTGTGGATTTTTAACAAAGTCTTTCAGCTTATTACTTTCAATTAAGATTTTCGCAAGTGTCTTCCGAGTAAGTTGAGTTTTGTTTTGCAAATAGGTCAAAACATCTGGAAGGGATTGATAATGAGCATCATAGGTCTGCGTCACTTCTTCAATCACAGTGCTTGTCACACCTGAACGATCAATATCAAGTTCAGCAAGTCCTGTCCTGAATTTCGGTCTGGATATAACCATATTGAATTTCATTTCTTGGATACAGTCTGCAATCAATTTCTCTATATCAAAATTTACCTGATAGATTGTTTTATGTTTAATCCTTTGCCAAAGCGACTGGAAGTCTTCACCCAGTAACACTTCTTTTTTCAACGTAGCGGTTTTAGTCAGTCTTGCATCCTTAATATCTAAGCCACCCGCTACTTTCTTTAAAATACCTTCAATTGATGAACGATAAGCTTCAAACATTGGCAGTAGCATCAAGTTATCCTGCTTCAGAGCCGTTTTGAGCTTGTCTTGCACTTTTCCTTGTGCATCGATCATTCCATCCGTTTTGAGCTGTTCCCATAAAATTTCAGATTCTGCCTGCCCCAGAAAGACAACATTATTTCCAATCTGTTCAATAATGATATTTGCAAATGCATGATCTTCAATGACACCAAACTTAATGCCTTCTTCATCTTCAATTTCTTTTTGAAGTGCTGTTGTGAATTCGTTGTATGACTCATTCGCCACAACGGTCAACGTATTTACAGAAAAGCTCGTGTCTGTAATCCGGTTACCTGTACTGTCTACAGCTAATCGTAAACCACGCCCAATCTCTTGACGTTTTTTAATCACGGAGTTTGTTTCATTTAATGTGCAAATTTGGAATACGTTTGGATTATCCCAGCCTTCACGAAGTGCTGAATGAGAGAAAATAAATCGCAATTTAGTTTTGAGATCTAAAAGCTTTTCTTTTTCTTTCATTATTAGATCATAGATAGATTCATCGGCTTGAGTATTACCACTTGTATCCTTAAATATCCCTTTTTTATCTTGTGAAAAATAACCGTTATGAACTTCTTCTGCCAATGTTTCCAAATCGACTTCGCCAAACAAAGAATCAAATCGATCAGATCGAGCTAACTTCACATATTCCTCTTCGAACATTTGAGCATATTTGCCTTTATGTGCATTGCCGTCATCATCATAGTCACGGTAGTTAGCAACACGATCAATAAAGAAAAGACTTAAGACTTTAATTCCCTTAGGTAATAGCACCAACTCTTTTTCTAAGTGTTTCTCTATAGTCTTCGCTATCTGCAATCGTTTTAGAGCGTCATCATCCACGCCACCGATACTTTCTCCCAAGCGGATTAAATCCTCCTGCGAAGTAAAATCAATCCAGTTATCTCCTTCTTTTGCTGAAATATCTTTGATAATGTAACCTTCATAGACATCACGTTTGCTTAATTCGTATAAATCAGCGCCTTGCTTTAACCATTTCCTTTCACGTTTAATTGCCCCTGTCTTGGTATAACTATCAAATTCAATGTGTGCTTCCAATCCATTAGTATTACGCACACTCAACAATTTAATATAGGGATTATTATGATCATCTTCAGGTAAGACAGGTAATACAGCAATTTGTTTAACCAACTTCTGTTGATAGGCATCAACGGCATCTAATTTATAAATAGGTAAATGTTTATCACGGTGTGTAGCCGAGTAACGCAAGGTAAACACTGGATTGAGAGAGGTGATAGCCTTGGCTGAATTAGCTGTCGTATCAACAGATTGTGGCTCATCGATAATAACAACAGGATTCGTTTTAGCAATCAGGTCAATTGGTTTCATCCCTTCTAAACGATCATTAAAACGGTGAATGATATTTGCTGCCGTTTCACGCTCAGGATCAGAAAAGCTCCTTCTAAAGGCATCAATATTGATCACCATGATCTGAATATGGCTCGATTCAGCAAAACTACGAACTTGCTCTAAATTGCCAGAATCATAGATAAAACTCTCAACACTCGTTCCTTTATACAAATCATCCAAATGTGACTTGGTAATTTCTAACGACTTATTAACTCCTTCCTTAATCGCAATAGAGGGCACGACAATAATAAATTTTGTCATTCCATATGCTTGGTTGAGTTCATAAATCGATCTCAAATAAACATAGGTTTTACCCGTACCCGTTTCCATTTCCACCGTGTAATTGAGGTTAGCTTTATTTAACGTCGATGTAGGTTTTAATCCATTCTTTAATTGCACGCTTTGCAAATTATCAAGCAATTCATCCTGACTAAGCACTAAATGATTTGATGTGCCATCTTGTTGTGGCTGATCAAAGTCCAGCCCGATTTGTCCCTCTTGCCCCTTTTTAGATGGCATTGAATACTGAGGCATGGTGAATGGTGCCGCACAACTCTCCTGACCTTCAAATAAGCCAACGACTGCTTCCCAAGCTCGTCTTTGATGGTCAAGATTTTTCTCAAACTGAAATTTCATGCTATGTCCTTAAGAAAGCTATTGAAACGGGATCTTCCATGTTACAGAAAAAGCACTTCTACCTAAATCATCATTTTCCAACAAAACCATGTTTCCTAATCTATCCTGAATGTCATGAGCACCTTCACCAAAATAATCATTCCAGGCTTGTTCTGGATGGTATGGACACACATGCTCTAATGACATTTTTGAATATTCTGATGAATGTCCAAGATATTCTTCAATCTCCGCTAATAAAAACCTGACCTTCTTCGATGATTGCCGACTCGGCATCTTATGAAACTCAAAAACGTTGTAAAAAAACTGATCGTCTGGGTACAATTTTCTAAATTCTTCCCCATTTTTTATGTGACTTGCTCGTTTATATTTTCCTTCATAAACTTTCATTGCAATCTGGTTATAGGCACTTTCTTGCTCACTTGGAGACATATGACAAATTGCGTTATATCGAATGGATAATACATATAGATAACGGCATAACTTCACGAACTCCTCAGGTGTAAATTTATAAAATGAAGCCATAAGAATAGTAAACGGCTGCTTGATATTAAATAAATTTAATCCCTCTATAAATTTTCTTGCTTGTCGATATACAGGATCTTGATTCCCCCACCAGTCGTCATGTGCATTAAGTAGTGAAGCATAAACAGAGGCATAGTCACTTAAAGACTGAAGATATCCGTATGCCTTCGATGGCTCTGTTATTGATCTTCTAACGGCTGAGAATAGATCCTTTTTTGTCACCATCTTTGACTGAAAGTTATAGTGATAACGGATAAAGTCAGTAAAGTTGCTCTCTCCTAATTGTGAAACAATTTCTGACCATCGTTCATCCAGATCATTGAGTTCCTCATCAGGTACATCATTCTTTTTTGTTACAACTGAGAATATATAATTTTTTAATAGATCAGGTGTTGATAATTGAACACCTCGGGCATTCAGTGTTTCAAAGACTTTGTAGGCATTAAGCTCATCCTGAACAACAATCTGAGTAAATAACATGCCGTCTGATACTCGCTCAATAAATTCTGCAATCTCCTGCCCAGAGTCGCCCATCTTTTTTGATGAAAAGAACTCAAACGCCTTATTAAGCAGTTTATTGGTATAGGTCATTCCTCGGCGATTTGACTGTTCCAAGTTGCTACAAATTGATCTGAAATTTCGGTTATTGTTTCTATTCAATGACAGCTTATTATCCACACTCAGTGAAATTGGATTCTTAGCCCCTACAAATCGTTCCGTTAACACCCGAACCCGCTCTTTATTGGCCTCAGCATCACTATCCTGAACTACAAGGTTTTGGATATTTTTGATCGCAGCCAAAGCGATCAAAGAGAGTGTAATGAGTCTTTGCTGTCCATCAATAATTTCGAAGTCATGCTCATCACTTTTAGGCTGTAATACGATATAGCCCATATAGTGAAAACGCTCTTCTTCAAGTGTTTCAATATCGGACCATAGATCTTCCCACTGCTCACTGTTCCAAGCATAATCACGTTGGAATCTCGGGACATGATATTTCGCACCACTACCAATTAATTCTCTGAATGATTGGTTTCGTGGTTCCATTACCATAAATGAAGACATAACAAATCCTCTTTATATGCTCAAGACATCGTCGATGCCATATTGTTTTAAGTGCTGAATGGCATTCGTTTTGACTGCATCATCAATAAAGCTGGTATCGCGGAAAACAACACGCATAACGGATACATCATCAGTTTTTAATGCAGCAATTTCTTTAACCGTATCTAATGTAATTCCTTCATCAAAACAGGCAATTAAAGCACCGCCTGCAAAAACCCAAAC
>CAXBFV010000093.1:0-5238 GCA_963974985.1 uncultured Gammaproteobacteria bacterium
TGCCGGTTTCGATGGCACGGATTATACTAAATATACCCGTGTAATTCAGATCGCTTGGCAAGGCAATCCAAAAACAATTGATTATATGGCTGCACCTGGTATGAGTGCTTTCCCAGCCAAGAAAGTCACCGCTATGATTAAGCAGCTTAAAGCCGCAGGGATCAAAGTTAATATCGTCGCCCACTCATTGGGAAATGAAGTTTTAATTCGAACACTCAATTCACTTGATGCAGGCAGTGCGGTTGATCATGCATTCTTATGGGAGCCAGCTATTCCTGATTGTGCTTTTGAAACGAGCAAGCGTGATTACTTACCGATGACTATCAATGAGCAAACCATTGATTATGGCTATAACTTCCCAAATGCTCAAAAAGGCATGAAGAAAGCCACGGTCATGTACTCGCCTTTGGATAATATTCTTGGGCCAATGCCACATGATCACCAAGCTATTTATAATGAGCAAAAAATTGTAAGTATCAATAAATCAACACCGATTGTCTCAATCGACGGTATGTTTGACGATGCGCCACCGAAAAAGCTTAATGGTAAAATTGTTGCTTCAGCAACAGTAAATGCTATCTCTGAAATCTTTAAAAAATCTAATCATGAAATTGCAGAATTGTTAACCGATACAATCAGTAATCTTCCATTCACCTTTAGTTACAGCGATGACTATATTCAAAGCATCATGAATCAAGATGCACTGAACAGCATTATTAGTGGCGGCGTGGCAAAAGTGAATGATCCTGCTGCGGGCCCAATTTTTATGGCAACATCCGTGCCCTTGGCAATGATGGAACAACTCTTCCAACAAGCATTAGGTCAGAGCATTCAAATAAAAAGTATTTATCATTTGGCTAACCTCTTCACTTATCCAGCGCACTGGATGTTAGGTGATACCAAAAACTTTGAAGTTTTCTTCCAGCAATGGAAATCAGAATTTTATGAACATCACTACCAAGGTAATTTGCATCCTATCAAAGATACGCTAGCTGAACAAATGGCAGATTACAAAGCCAAGTTCCCTGAGCTTTATCAGGATTTGAGAGATGTGATTTCCCCAGTCATAAGTATCATTGATAGCATAGTCAATGTCATTAAATCTGCACCTGGATCATTCCTGTACGCAAAAGCCATTGATGGTGTTTGGCTTCACTTGAAACATATTGTCAGTGATGACTCGGATCAGTTCATGACATTGATGTTTATGGTGATGATGGCACCACCTGATTTTATGGCACCTGATGCGATGGGTCATGTGGGCGCTCAAGGTGAAGCGGCTATCTCAATGCTAAACAATAATAAACTTTTCCAAAGCAACCAAACCGTTCCTTTAGCTCAACTTTCACCTGAAGAACAAAAACAATACCCAACTGTATTGGTTAACGGTCAACCTCATGCTGCTTTATGTGTAGATCATTCTGGGATGTTATTTCCAAGTTCTGCTATGGCTAAATGGGTTTATAAAAATACGTTATTTGGAAACCTTATTCCTGGAGCTGGTTTTAGTTTCTTTGGAACTTACACAATTAACACTTCAAATCAGGCTTAATTTATTATGAAAAGAAAACTTTTACAGCTGGCTGCTATTCTATGCAGCTTCGCCTTTTTATATGGCTGCTCATCCTCAAATCAGGCCCCAAAATCGACCAAGGCTGAAAGTATCAAAAACAGTCGCGTTATGAAGATTTCAATTTCCAGCAATGGGAAATATGCAGTTACTTCAAACTCAAATGGACGTGCTTATGTTTGGAATTTACAGGATAAAACTTATCGAGCTGTGACGGTTAAACCAGTGAATATTTACTCTGCATACTTTGTTCCTAACTCAACCAATATTATGATTCAGAATGACAAGACCAACGAAGTTTATATCGAAGATGTTGCAGGTAATGTACTTACGACTTTCAATCCTGGATTTGCAACTTATGGTGAGGCCATCACATCTGATTTAAAAACATGGATCGCAAGTGATGAGAAGTTTAGACTCTTTATGCGTAAAGATGATAAACAAAAAGAAATACTATATCACTGGTGTGGCCCTGATTATAAAAATGAAACCAAACCCCCTAAAGGTAGTTATTTCAATTGTTCAGGCGCGATGAGTGGTCAACTACAAAACATTACTTTTACTCCTAATGAAAAGTATTTTACTACTACTGGAGGCGGTGGCCGTCTTTTTGTTTGGAATGCAAGCACAGGGAAATCAGTAAAAATTATCACTAAAAATACTGGCCCAACAGCAAGTGCTATCTCACCTGATGGTGATTATGCCTTTACTACTGACAGCAACAGTAAAAGTATAAGCTACAAATTTAATTCTGAAAAAACTCAACCCTTCTTTTCGGTACTTCCATTATTTACACCAACACAAAAGAAATACCAATGGAGGCCCAATACAAGTATTAATTTTATTGATGACAATCAATACCTGGTAACTTATCAAGGTGTTGATAATACAATCCTTTATGCCGGCTTGTATAACACAGATGGAATACAACTAAAACCAAAAGGGCGAGATTATGCTGCAAACTTTCCTATCAAAAAATTACCTCTTGTTAAAAACCCAAACAAATTAGGCAACTCTGAAATCTACCCAAACACTGGTAGTTTTTTACCAGTTGTAAAAACCTCTCCATCCACTCACCTTCTTGTCATGGCTCAAGCAAATGGAAACGGAATCATGGTTTATAAGTATGATCCAGGCACTCAGACGTTAAAACTTGTTTGGGCACCTAAAGCTAAGCCGTCTAGACGTTAAACCAAACCCCTCTCATTGTTGTCTACCGACAACAGGTTTTGAATAACGGTCCGAACTCGGGGTTCGTCCCTGAGAGGCCAACAAATACTGACACGTCTTCCTGCTACTTGATCGCGGGATCCATTTTTAAATCTTGAGTAAACCGATATATTCACACAATAATTTTGTCATTTTTAGTTCTACGAAAAGTAGGTCTATGAGTTAGCAGTTTTAATGCTGAACCTGACCGCCATCTCTACAGCCTTATCCCCTCTTTTTTTATATGATGGTTTTCGCAAAATGTATCTTCTGCGAAAACTCAAAACTTTATTTGTACGCCATCATTTTATACGGACACGCCTCAATAAACTCAATCTTTTTTGGCAAAATCCTCTTCAACATCTCAAGCTTTAACGTGTCAATTTTCACACCGTAAAAAATTTTCATAATGGGTTTTTTTAACGAGAAATAATTATAGCTTTGTATTACCCGATACTCTTCCTCATATATAAATTCTTTTATTTTATGCCGCAAAACCTCCTGGGGATTTCCATCAAAAAAAGAGTTACAGCCTACTCCGTAATCATATTTAATATCATACAAATGATCATCGTTCTCATCTATCTCAACCTCAATTGCTATCCCTTTATGTCCATCAGCATAATGTGACCACATCAAATGATTGTCAAAACATGAGGATAACGATGCTACTTTAAGCTTATCTAGCTCTGACCATGCATCACCATTGTCATAAAGATTTATTAGCCTAGGGTCATAAAGTCCCTCCATAGGATCATTTAAATTTTTCCATTCAGCACAGTAAATACGCTTATTTATAATAATATCTAAAACATGCCACAAATTATCTAGTGATTTATATTTATATAGCTCCATTAAGCAGCAGAATATTTAATATTAAAGTTCATAGCTTTCACCACTGGCATTATTGTTTTGTTATGCCTAACCAACTCAATAATAGAATACTGCTCAAGCGTTTTTAGTGTTCGACTTAAATTGCTGCTCTTTCTACCAGAGATCTCAGACAATTGCTTAATACTTTCTGGGTGTTCTGAATCTATGATCTTAAGAAGCTTGACGTTGCTTTCACTAAGAATCTCACCCAAAGACTTCATCGAGCTAAACCATATTTTAGGTTCATCTTTTTTAGGTTTATATTTTCCAGACGCTATTGCAATAGTTCTTTTTTGAAACTCTTCTCGAGGCATAATACCCACATTCAATGTTTTCATTTATCCTCCATCATTTCGCTGAATAAACTCATTAACTTTTATAAAAAAGTCCTCTAAGAGTTGGCCTGCATTACTAAATTCGTATGGTGTCCCCTTGTCTAAATGATCTTTGTGTAAGTGATCATATGTAATAACCCTGCCTTTATACTTCCCTCTACCCTGCACAGCGTGGGCGTTATCAAACCCAAGCACTCGTGCATTGTATTTATTGTGTAGCGTGAGGTTATAACGTATCCCATGCGGCCTTTCTTTTGTTGCCTCAACAAGATACGCCTCAATCTTATACCAGAACCCATTTTCTTCATGGTATTCAGTTCCATGCAAATCCAATAGGGTATCTAAGCCAATATCTCTTTTCAAAACAACCCTAAAACAAATATCACCTGATGATAAGTATACTCGCTGTGAGATGTTTGTCAAACCTGGATGACAAAATCCTAGTTTTCGTAGTAGCCATGTTCTGCGAAACGATAACAGAAGCACATTTTACAAATAATGCTAATATTAATAATACCCTCCTTCTTTATGAAACTTAATCATGAAAAAATTAGCGGCCATATTACTAATGCTCCCTCTTTTTATTTACGCTAATGATTTAAATATATTTGATGAAAAAATTAAACTAGCCAATTTATTAAGAAACACCATACCTAATGGCTTTTGCGCACTAAACCCAAAAAATAAAGCCGAAAGAAAAGCTTATACCGACTTTTTAACCGCAGCCAAATCATCTAACGCAAAACCAATGCAAATATTATTCAAATGCGATGAAATCAATAATATTGTAAATGGCAAAAGCATTGGCGACAACGAGTTTGCAAGCATACTACTTTACAACCGGAAAAATTTATTAGATCAGGAGCAAAATAAAAGGCTTCGACAGGATATACTTAAAAAATCGAAACAAGCTAAGCCAATAACTACTGTTGATAAACTAGTGCACACGCAGCTTCAAAAGAATAATAAGATATATTCACCTATTGTATTTAATGGCTACAAGTCAGGAGAAGTTTTATATACCATCGCCTCTAGCTCAATAAAGTCTAATCATTTGATTGTCATTGATTCTGCTTTTATTAAGAACAATATGTTGTTAGTTGCAAGATGGTCTTCTATTTACAACAAAAAAACAAACTTAACCAAGCTAATGAATAATTTATCAGCATGGACTAAAAGCATAACATCTCCTGATGTTAATACCAATTGAATAATATATCACGGTGTTTTCTGCCAGCTTCTCAAGCATAA
>CAXBFV010000094.1:0-5238 GCA_963974985.1 uncultured Gammaproteobacteria bacterium
TGCGGCCCAGTGGCATGATCACCTTTGAGGTTCTGCTTTTAGTTATCCTTGGGCTTGTTCTAAGTCTGCTGCTGCCTTTCTTGCACCCGAGGGGCATGTTATTTACAGCATTAGTTTCAATTTTAGTGGTAAGCGGCGCGTGTTATTACCTGTGGGTGTTTGAATACATTATTTTTTATGTCACATTAATATGGTTGCTTGTTTTAATGATAACAATGCTTAATCTTTTATATGGCTATCTCTTTGTTTTTGCACAAGAGCGTCACTTAAAGGTCGCATTTAAACAATATATTCCCCCTCAGCAGGTTGAGTTGATTTCTAAGTCTCAAGGGGAATTCTCTTTTGAAGGTGAAACCAGAGATATGAGTGTGCTTTTTTGTGACATTCGTGGATTCACAACCATTTCTGAATCGCTATCTTCGAAAGAATTAAAAACCTTATTGAATGTCTTTTTTGATCATGTGACAGAAGTTATTTTTAAACATCGAGGGACAATTGATAAATACGTGGGAGACATGGTGATGGCCTTTTGGGGTGCGCCATTGAGGAATGAAGATCATGCAAAAGATGCCGTTAATGCAGCAATGGAAATTATTGAGTGTTTGCAAAATGTAAATGCTATTTTAAGAGAAAAAGCCCTGCCAGAAGTTTCAGTAGGAATAGGCATCTCTAGTGGTGAAATGAATGTAGGTGATATGGGGTCTAGTTATCGTAGAAGTTATACGGTGTTGGGGGATACGGTTAATTTAGGAGCACGTTTGGAGAGCGCTACGCGTAATTATGATGTTAATGTGTTGGTGAGTGAGAACACAATGCAGGCGCAGCCTGAGTGGAATTATAGACTGGTTGATAAAGTAAAAGTAAAAGGTAAAACCGTTGCGGTAAATATTTATGAGCCATTTAAAAGTCCCCGTCATACCGCGACTTGATCGTGGTATCCATAGTGACGTTAAGCTATGGTTAAAGGACTGGCTTTGGTTTTTATAACAGTCTTAATGGGCAGTCTTGGGCTCAATTATATAGATTAGTGAAGAGAAAAGATTGGCGGTTTGGCCATATTATTGCCTTGAGTTTGTGGATTTTCTCCAGCCTCGCCGCCGCCTGTCCAAGCATTAACAAACCCTTCTGATTTGGTTACTTCTGATTGTTTAAGTGTTTTGGCACCAGTTTCAGAATGTACTTCTACGCGATCTTTAGGGGGGATAGTAAAGGTACGTCCTTTTTTGCCGATGATAATAAAATCAGGGCGGCTTTGAACATTTTTAGCAGACATAATGACAATTTTACCTGTATTTAATTTCACAGTGACGGTGCCGGTATAAACCTGAACCGTATAAGTACCGTCTGGTTTTTGTATAATTTCCCAAGATGTTCCGCGAATACCAATAATGGCAACAGGTGATTCAAGTTTAAAGTCGTCATGAGGGATAAGTCCAGAAACCGCTTTCAACCCACCTGACTTCATGAAGGCATCAAACTTACCTTCAGGCTTTGATTTGTTATCATTAAAGGCATAGTTTCTGATTTCAAACTCTGTATTCTTTTTTAAATTAATGGTTGAGCCATCGGTGAAACGTATTTTAGCTGAAGCGCTTTTACCCGTTTTAATTGTCTCACCGCTATAGATTTCAGACTTTCGTTTCAGTGTGCGTAAGGCATCTGATTTTTTAACATAAGCGGTAACTTCTCCGGAGGAAGAAACAATTGTTCCTGCCTTAACGTTAACATTTGCATTAGCCAATGACGAAATCATAAGCAAAGCTAAAAATAGGGTTATGCTGATAAATATTTTGTTTATCATGCTTGGCTGATTAGTTAATGGATAAGGTTTACTATGTTGCATGATTATTCATTCCTTCTGTTTTTTTTATAAGAATTGCTACTTTAAAGATATAGTACATAAGCTTATGTAATACAAAAAATAGCAATATATTGTTTGAATTTATCTATTTGTCTTATATTTTAATCAAAATGAGTCTTTAAAGGCTTAACTCTCGGTGAGGATCAGGCTATTGAGGCTTTGTGTGGCAGTGATTCTACGCTATGATTAAGGCATAACTTAGAGAGAAAAGATAGATAAGAAATAAAGATGCCAACAGTAAGAAAAGCAACACCTGCAGCAAAGTCCAAAAAAACAACTCAAAAGAAAATCAATCTGGAAGAAAAGAGCTTTATGGTTGATCGAATTAAGATTGGTTCCTTAATTGTGGTTGGGGTCTTTGCCATCTTTTTGCTTTTGTCACTTTTTACCTATCACGCCTCTGATCCGGGTTGGTCAACAACTGGGACGGCAAATGCGGTACAAAATTCCGGAGGTGCTATTGGGGCTTATCTTGCTGATATCATGCTTTCTTGGTTTGGTTTCTTTGGGTTTGTTATTCCCTTGCTTTTAGTCTATGGGCTTTGGATTATTTATGTGGAAAATAGCAGTTTTGCTGAGCGTAGTATTTTTCTAACCGTACTGCGTTGTTTGGGTGTGTTGTTAAACTTTGCAGCAGGGAGCGCTTTATGCCAAGTTGCTTTAGAGGGTGTTAAAAATAATATGCCTCAAGGCTCTGGAGGTATGGTAGGACATTTTATTGCAACGTATATGGTTCAGTATTTAAACTTCCCAGGTGCGGTCTTAATTTTGATTGCCTTGTTTTGCATAGGGCTTACTTTATATTCAGGTGGTGCTTGGATTAAAATGTTGATTAAGTTTGGTGTGCTGATAGGGGTAGGTATTCAATCAGGATTGGCACCTATTGGAAGAAATTGGAAGCGGTCTCGTGAAAAAGCTAAAGAACAAGCAGAACTGCATAAGATCGAAAAGGCCGAAGCTAAGGCGCTCAGAGAAGAGGAGGCTTTACTTAATCAGGACGAAGTAATTATTGAGGAGACCAATGAAGAGCCTACGCCTTTTGATATGGAAGAGGCTTTAACGGAAGAGCAATATCAGGAAGATCTGGGACACCTAGATGATCAGGAGTTTTTAGAGCCTAAGCTAGAGCAAAACGCAGGTCCAATTGAACCATCAATTGGATTGGGTGATATGCATAGCGATAACATGCAGCCTTCAGTAAATGAAATCTTTCCTCACCAGGAAGCGCATGATGAGATCGAGGCGCCTGCTTTTGATGCGCCCATTCCAAGTTTGCCAGAGTTTGAGGAAATGCCTTTATCAAGTAAAGCAATAGAGGAACCTCAAGTCACTGCACCTGCTAAAAAGAGTGTTGCGAAACCTAAAAAACATGACGCTATTAATGGTTTGCCTTCGTTAGATCTATTGGACAATCCTGGAGAAAAGCCAGAAACCGTATCCAAAGATGTGCTTGATAAGATGGGAAAACTTGTTGAAAACAAGCTGGCGGATTTTGGTGTCAAAACAACCGTGGTTGCCGTACATCCAGGTCCTGTTATTACTAGGTTTGAGTTAGAGCTGGCGCCGGGCATTAAAGTAAGTAAACTTACGGCCTTGTCACAAGATCTAGCGCGTTCATTATCCACGACGCGTGTGCGGGTTGTAGAGGTGATTCCAGGTAAGCCTTATGTAGGGATCGAGTTACCAAATCAAAATAGAGAAATGGTACGTATTAAAGAAATTCTATCACATCCGAAGTTTATAGAATCGAAGTCGGCGTTAACCATTGCCTTAGGCAAGGGTATTGCCGGTGAAGCAGAGATTGCAAATATTGGAAAAATGCCTCATCTACTGGTAGCAGGAACCACGGGTTCTGGTAAATCGGTTGGGGTAAACGCGATGATCATCAGTATGCTTTATAAAGCGGGCCCTGTTGATTTACGTATGATTATGATTGATCCAAAAATGCTTGAGTTATCTATTTATGAAGGGATTCCTCATTTGTTAACGCCGGTGGTCACAGATATGAAGGAAGCTTCAAATGCTTTGCGCTGGTGTGTCAAAGAAATGGATCAGCGTTATGAGCTTATGGCAGCGATGGGTGTTCGTAATATTGATGGTTTAAATGAAAAGATTAAAGAAGCTCAAGAAAAAGGTGAACCCTTAAAAGATCCTATATGGATAAAATTACGTCCGGGGCATGATGCTGATGCGCCAGATCTTGAAAAAATGCCTTACATCGTTGTGATAGCAGATGAATTTGCTGACATGATGATGGTTGTAGGTAAGAAAGTCGAAGAATTGATTGCACGATTAGCTCAGAAAGCACGTGCTTCAGGCATCCACTTGATTTTAGCAACGCAACGTCCTTCTGTAGATGTGGTGACGGGTTTGATTAAAGCAAACATCCCTACACGTTTATCTTTTCAGGTTTCATCACGTATTGACTCAAGAACGATCATTGATCAGCAGGGTGCAGAGCAGTTGTTAGGTCATGGTGACATGCTTTATGTGCCACCAGGTACAGGTATGCCAATTCGTGTGCATGGCGCTTTTGTAGATGATGATGAAGTGCATCGCGTAGTGGCAGCCTGGAAAGAAATAGGGGGTGAGGCTGATTATATCGATAGCATTCTGGCAACGGTAGAAGAAGGTACTGAAGCAGGTGATGGTAATAGTGCCGGTGGTGAAAAAGATGCGTTGTACGACGAAGCAGTGAATATTGTTTTAGAGTCTCAGCGGGCGTCTATTTCAAGCGTGCAAAGACGTTTAAGGATCGGTTATAACCGTGCTGCACGTTTAATAGAAGAAATGGAAAGTGCGGGTGTTGTCAGTGAAATGCAATCTAATGGCATGCGTGAAGTGTTGGTGAGAAAAGGTGTTTAGTATGAAAAAAATATTTATTATTTTAACATTGACCGTCTTCAGCTTATTTTCATTGACGGCCTTTGCTGCGGTAGAGAAGAAAGCATCTCAAGCTAGCCCTTCAATGGTATTACTCAAAAAAATTAATGCTATCGAAAATATGCATGCAGATTTTGTGCAAACCATTATGACAGCAAATGGGAGTAATCAATCTAGCAAAGGGCAAATATGGTTAAGTAAACCCAGTTATTTTAAATGGCAGGTGGAATCCCCAAACCAACAGCTGTTGGTATCAAATGGTAAAAAACTATGGAATTACGATCAAGATCTTGAGCAGGTCACCGTTCAAAAAGTCCCGACTAAAATGTCAGAGGCGCCTTATCTTTTACTCTTGAGTGGTCAGGCTGATAATTTAGATAAGCTTTTTAAAGTGAAAAAAATCGCCTCAGAAAGCTATCGTTTAATGCCTAAAAATGCAGATGACTCAATTCTGAATTATATTGATATGGTGTTTGAGGGCAATACTTTAAAAT
>CAXBFV010000095.1:0-5230 GCA_963974985.1 uncultured Gammaproteobacteria bacterium
TAACAAGAGGAGAGCTATAAACTCCCCCGCTCCATTCACCGCATCACCCCCTTTTTCACTACCATTCATACTTAGAAAGACTTCTGCTGCGTCAACATGAGCATTCAACCCAATAGGCTTGAGCATTTTTATTTTTCAGCCAACTTTCTTTAACTTCAATGCATCCATCACAATGGGATGTACAAGACCAGATACACGCAAAGGATCAATCATCGCAACTTGACGAATCATGGTGGAAGAAAGACTTGTGAATTTTTCTGAAGGCGTTAAAAAAATAGTTTCTACTTTACTATTTAGTTTCCGATTCATTGCGGCCATTTGAAATTCATACTCGAAATCAGATACGGCACGCAAACCACGCAATACCGCACACGCCTCTGTTTCAGCCACAAAATCAACCAATAAACCCTCAAAAGGCGCCACGCGTACCCGCGCATCATCTTTGAATATCTGAGTTGTAAAATTCACACGATCTTCTACGCTAAAAAGTGTTTGTTTACCAAACCCTGTGGAAACACCAATCACCACCTCATCAAACATACGTAAAGCGCGTTTGACCAAGTCTTCATGCCCTAAGGTAATGGGATCAAAGGTTCCGGAATAAATGACGCGTTTCATTTTCAATCACTTTAATAAAGATTAATTCTTTTTAGAATAGCTTAAAAAATCAGAAAAAACCTAATTCAAGTTTAGCCTCTTCTGACATCATTTCCGAATTCCAAGGCGGGTCAAATACAATAACCACATCCGCTGCGGAAACGTTAGGCAGCATTTTAACACGGGATTCAATATCTTGAACGAGCACAGGCCCCATGCCACAGCCTGGAGCTGTTAAAGTCATTTGAATAACCACATGATAGTTTTTATCTTCTTGGCGGGCATAACTAACATCATAAATAAGCCCCATATCCACAACATTCACAGGAATTTCAGGATCAAATACCGTACGCATTTGTGCCCAGACCACATCTTCATTAATGTCATCGCCAAACTTAATATCATAATCATCAACAGGCATTTGAATCTTTTCACGCCCAATCGCATCAGCCTCCTTACAACTTCTCGGCGAATAATCGCTACGTCATTCATTCCCATGGTTACTTACTCTTCTAATTCTGTAATTGTAAAACTCTCGCCACACCCACAACGTGCTGATTCATTGGGATTATGATACACCAATTGCGAAAGACCCAAATCTTTTTTCATGTAATCTAACACCAGTCCCTGTAAAAAAGGCTTGGCTTTTTTATCCATATAATAGGTAACCCCATCAAACTCAATTAACTCATGTTTCTCTGGCACTTCTGAAACAACCTGTGTTACATAAGAAAGACCTGAACAGCCTGTTTTTTTAACCGTCAGCTGAATTCCTACCGCATTCTCATGCTCAGATAAACATTTCTTAAAATGCCCTCCTGCTGCTGGTGTTACCTTTAGCAGTTCATCTTGGCCTGGATCAAATTCTTCTATCATGCTTTTAACTCACTTTAATAATTGGAAAGGCTCTCAGCCAACACTTAAGATAAGTATAACGTACTTTCTATATGGGATTAAGGGTTTAAGTGGCTACTTAGTATTTAAAATTAAGACTCAATAGGCATTTTTATTAACAAAGCCCCTAAACACCGTCAACCAAAGTATTTTTAAATCGAATGCAATGGACCAGTTTTCAATGTAATACAGATCATACTCAACCCGCTTTTCCATTTTATCTAACGTATCGGTTTCACCTCGAAACCCACTCACTTGCGCCCAGCCCGTAATTCCAGGTTTCACCATATGGCGCTGCATATACTGCGGCACGAGATCTTTATAGTATTCATTGTGTTGAATTGCATGCGGCCTAGGCCCAACCAAAGAGAGTTTTCCTTGGAGCACATTAAACAATTGCGGCAACTCATCTAAACTGCTCTTCCTAATAAAATTCCCAACGCCTGTAATCCTAGAGTCGCCTTGAGTTGCTTGGGTTAAACCTTCAGATGATTCATTATGAACCTTCATCGAACGAAATTTATAAACGTTAATTGAACGTCCATCCAAACCATAACGCCTTTGTTTGAAAATAATAGGTCCTTTAGAGGTCAGCTTTACTAAGAGCGCCACTGTCAGTATTGCCGGAGACAGTAAAATTATAGCTCCCAGGGCTAAAAACTTATCTTCAATCTCTTTTAATATCCTATACTCACCTTCAATTGGTTTATTTCGTATATTAATTACCGGAATTCCTGACAAGTCAGAAACCGAATGATTAAGCAGATCTAAAGCTGAAATATCTGGAATCAAACGAATATTCACAAAACTATATTTTAATTCCTTAATAATTTTCTCAACCAGTTGGAATTCACTAAACGGTAAGGCCACCCATAACTCATCAATCCTATTTTCTTTAAGGAGTTTTTCCATATTTTTAGGAAGAATATTTATTCCATAATCCTTTTTACTTTCTATTTTAATATCTGCTTGGTTTGACCAAATCTCAAATACTTCATACCCCATCCATCTGGCTTGCTCAACTTTACCAACCAATTGATTAATAAGCTCTCCTGAACCTACAATGACAACCTGCCTAGTATTATAACCCTTTCCCCGTAAATGACGTAAAACTGTAATTAAAGCTAAACGAAATAATAAAACACAAGAAAAACTTAGGCACAGCCAATAAAAAAGCCATAGACGTGAGAACTCAATTCCTTTTTGTGTATAAAAAGCAAAAAAAGTCCAAACTGCAACAAATATTATCCACGCCAATATAATACGAGCAACCAGCGAAAAGACAGTCTTTCCTCGATATGCATCATAAGTCCCACAAACATACAGCGCACAAAAACTAACCACCACACCAAAAAATATACCATAATAATATAAACTATCGTGCACAAGAAAAGCGTCAAAACGCAAAAAATAAGCCGCAAAACCTGATCCAATAATTAAAAGCATATCGATGATACGCTTAATCATTTCAAAAAACTTAGCCTGTTTTTTTAGCATCAATAATAAGTCATATAAAAAAGTTGTGCAGATACTAACCGAAATAGCGCTTTGACTCTAGCCTATTTGACAAATAATACGCCTCCAATCGGTTTCACTTTTTTATCCAATAAAAAGAACACATGCTAAGCTTTGGTCTAAGGCTTTGAGGAAGAAAAGTATAATTTTTTCCTAATTTATAACCAATAAACTTTAAAAGGATTGTAAAATAAGAGCGGATAATCACCAAATAGTGTTTACCTTTCCAACAATAATTCAACTCAGATTTCACATACTTCATTCCTTCATCTTCAGGGGATGAGAAATCTTTTAAAATCCATGACTGCTCATGATGGAAAACCCCTATATCAAAATAACGTTTAAACTCTTGCATCAAAGTATAATTATGTGAATGATAAACCTGAGCATCTGCACAATAAGCCACTTTCCAATTATCTTGCAACATTCTAGCCGCCACAAACATATCTTCACCAAGAATGTTTTTAGATGGAAAGCCCCCTACATCTTGAAGTGCTGTTTTTCGATATGCGGCAAAACTATTCGAATTAAAGCAGGTCTTAATCCCATACTGTTTACGATCTTCATAAGACCGAACATAACTCTCCTCAGGATAATTAAAAGCTCTTGCGTGTGATGCTAAAATATTTGCATCCTTATGAGGTAACTGACGACCGTAAGCACAGCCTACGTTAGGGTCATCAAAAGCTTTTAACAAATTACCAATGGCATCTTTATCTGCAGGCAAAGCGTCCTGCGTCATAAAAACATAAATATCTGCATCAACTAATTCAGTAGCAAACTGTCGTGTAGCCCCATGATCGAAGTCTCCCTTTTTAATTCGCTGGACCGGGATTTTATTAGCGTTTAAAATTTTGACAGAATTATCTATTGATGATGAATCAATAAATAAACAGCTATCTATATTTAATTTATTTTTATTTAATAGCGTATTTATCAATAACTCTAAAAAAGGCTCTGCATTATAGATAGGGAAAATAACTTTATAATTCATCATCCAGTGCTTCTTTAGTTGCTTTTAAAAAATCATGCCCATGTTTTTTATCTGGCTCTAAATGACAACCCTCAGCCCATTCATTCCAAGCATTAATAAATAGCATTTGCTCACTGTGATTATTACCTTTAACCTTAGACAAAGCACTTGAAAGCCACTTTTTATATTCTCTGGCATCGTGATTTTCAATAATTGTTGGCGTTTTTCTACGTGCCGTATTATCCCATGAAGGAAAAACAACAGGATATTTTATGTATGTATTTGGCCACCCCTGTTTGATTTTTTTTTCAACAAGCATTTTATAATCTATTTTTTTGTAACTTGATACATTTGACTTAAGCCATTGATACAACCATTTTGGAGAAAGCGCACGAATAGACTCTTGCACTTTATTTTTAAACGACCGGGCATCTGGAAAATCTTCTCTGTTGGGTTGAAAATCAATGACTGCATCAAACCCAGCATCAATCATTCCTTCATCGGTTAATTCAACCAGTGCACTTTGAACACCACACAAATAAAGATCTTTAAATCCGTTTTGCTGTGCTGTATGCCGCCATAGTAAAATCATCTTAGAGACTTCTGGAATATGGTCTGGACGATAAATTAAAAGTACAGGCTTACCATCCACTCTAATATAGCGATTATCAGCAAACACTTCACATAAAAAGTTTATATGCTTTTCACTATCATTATCAGAATATTCCTGGCTAATCAGCACTTCTCTATCCTGTCCATCCCAGGCTCTTGTCCAATTTTCATTTGCCCAACAAAGCATAAAAGGAAAATCTGGCTTTTGGTTTTCTAAAATTTTATCTAATGGAATATTTAGTAAGCGCTTGCCATTGAACCAATAATGATAATAACAAAAACCACTAATGCCATACTCTCTAGCCAACTCAGCTTGCTGCTCTCTTGTTTCTTCAAGCCTTAAGTCATAATGACCTAGATCAGCTGGTATATGTGGCTGATAATGCTTTTCATATAAAGACTTTCCAGAAGAGACATTTGTCCATTCTGTAAATCCCTTCCCCCACCATTGATTATTTTCAGGGATGGGGTGAAATTGAGGAAGGTAAAAGGCTATCGATTTTACTTTCATAAATGACCTTATGTATTAGCAATTATTCTTAAAATACTTTCCTATAAAGTTTTTTAACTTTCATTAGAGATCTCCAAATCCGAGATAACTTAATTTCTAATAGCTCGGACTTAACTCTATTTAACTCG
>CAXBFV010000096.1:0-5217 GCA_963974985.1 uncultured Gammaproteobacteria bacterium
CAATTTCATATTGAGCTCAGCAATGCAGATAAAATATCAGATCTCGGCCAAGACAACTGCGAATACCAAATCAGTTTAAATAAAGGACACGTATTATCTTCTTTAAGTAAAATCGCATCCGGAGGCGAACTCAGTCGAATTGGTCTTGCCATTCAAGTCATCTCTTCACAGAAAATCGCCCCCCCCACAATCCTCTTTGATGAAGTAGATGTCGGCATCAGTGGCGGGACTTCTGAGGTTGTGGGCAAGCTACTTAAAACACTTAGTCAGTGCGCACAAGTGATTTGCATTACCCATCAAGCACAAGTTGCAGCCCAAGGAGACCAACATCTTTTCGTGGCAAAAGACCATAATGCTGAAAAAACCACGTCTCACATTATAAAACTTTCAAAAGATGAACGCATTGATGAAATTGCCAATATTCTAGGTGGTGTTGAAATCACACCTCAAACACGCTCCCACGCAAAAGAAATGTTTAAACAGCTTCAGGCTTGAGAATTATAATAATTTTCAAATTTGCCGCCCTGGCTTAAGAATATTCTGCTAAAATAGCCCTTAGCGAAACTCAATATATAAACCACTTATATTATGAATTATGATTATGATCTGATTGTTATTGGCAGCGGACCTGCTGGTGAAGGCGCGGCATTAAAGGCTGCAAAAGAAGGCAAACGTGTTGCCATTATTCAAGAAGATAAGCTTATTGGCGGAAACTGCACCCATAAAGGTACCATTCCAAGCAAAGCCCTTAGGCATGCTGTTCAACAATTCTCTATGCATGAAAAATATCATGACTACAGCTACCCCGAAATGCTCGCTAATGCTGAAAAAGTCATTAACCAACAAGTTGAACTGCGCACAGGTTTCTATAAACGCAATGATGTTGAGATCATTAATGGCCACGCAAAGTTCATTAGTCCTCACGCACTTAATGTTATTGACGCATGGGACACACAGCATGAACTCACTGCAGCCTTTTTTGTCATTACTACAGGTTCTCGACCTTATCGTCCAGACTGCATTGATTTCACAAACCCTAGAGTTTTGGATAGTGACAGTGTTTTACAGCTGAATGACAATCCAAAATCCATCACTATTTATGGCGCAGGGGTTATTGGCTGTGAATATGCTTCTATTTTTAGAGCACTTAAGATCAAGGTAAATTTAATTAACACACGCAACCAATTACTTTCCTTTCTGGACGATGAAATCATTGATGGGTTAAGTTACCACCTCCGCGCACAAGGCGTTCGTATTCGCCATAATGAATCACTTAAAACTGTCACTGCAACAGACACAGAAGTAAGCCTTGAGCTTGAGTCTAATAAAGTTATTAAGTCTGATTATTTTCTCTATGCTCAAGGCCGCACCGGAAATTCTGACAATTTAGGGCTAGAAAACATTAATCTTGAAACAGATAATCGAGGCTCTATTAAAGTAAATGAGCATTACCAAAGCATAAGCCACAAACACATCTATGCTGCAGGCGATATTGTAGGCCTTCCTTCTCTTGCTTCCGCCGCTTTTGACCAAGGTCGATTTGCAGCAACCCATATTGTTCATGGGAAGTGCACCGACCATCTCGTCACAGACATCCCAACTGGAATTTACACCCTGCCTGAAATAAGTTCCGTTGGTAAAACTGAAAAAGAGCTGACGGCTGAGAAAGTTCCTTATGAAATTGGGCATGCGCATTTTAAAGATTTAGCGCGCGCTCAAATCACTGGGAAGCTGACAGGAATGCTAAAAATCATCTTCCATCGTGAGACTTTAGAAATCCTAGGGATTCATTGTTTTGGGAGCCAGGCTTCTGAAATTATCCACATTGGGCAGGCCATCATGGCTCAAAAAGGCAAGGCCAATAGTTTAATGTATTTTGTGAATACCACATTCAACTATCCAACGATGGCAGAAGCTTATCGAGTTGCAGCACTTAACGGCTTAAATCGCTTATAGGTGTTTTTTATTTTGCTGTAAAATTTTTTGTTTATTTGAAATACTAAGCTAGTCTTCTAAGACATTATTTAAAATAAACAGGCAGCATCATGAAAAAACTTACCTTTGCAATTGGAGCAATATCTTTACTTTCTACCGCAGCTTTCGCACATCAAGCAACGCCGATTGGCACTATTGTTCAAGCAAGCAACATCAGCAATGCCTGCGAATGCTCAGTTGATAGCGCTCTGAAATTTACCTGTAAAAAAAGTGACGGAAAATCTCAAGCCAATGTCGAGTTTGGGCACTTTAAAGATTATGACACTTTTGTATCTGGCCTTATGCTAAAGCCTGGAGATTCTGCAGAGACTGCTATTGTCGCACTTGAAGAAAAAGAACCTGGGTTTGCTATTAGAAAAAGTGGCCAAACAAGCGACTATACTACAGCCAAATTTTCAACTTTAAAGAATCCTACTAAATTATCCATTCTGTCTGTTAAACTAACAATGGAAGGCAAGCCTTACGAAACTGCTGCACCATTTAATGCTGTGTGGATTGACTATGATGCTCAAACTAAAACCGGCACCTGTGCTTACAAAGGCCCTAAACCTAATATGGATTCTATGTTTAAGAATGTCATGACTAAAATAAAGCTTTTTTAAATGTCGCTTGCTAACTCTATAGGAGTATCTGAAATGCTTACGCTCTTTTTAGTATTTTTAGAATAGAGCCACCACATTACAAAAATAGGCAAAAGCAGAAAAATTTCAATCAAGCTAGAAATGATAAGTTGATTTGCCTTAATAGGAATAGAATAAATTATCCAACAGATTTGAGTTACAAATAATATTGCAAACATTCCAATACTTATGTCAGCAACACTTTTGCGCCGGTATGACTTAATGATTTGCGGAATAAAAGCAATATTGCTGGTTATGTTGGCTACCACGCCACAGAAGTTTGAGATCATATGCATGCTTCGTTCCTCCACACATAATGCATTGCTGCACTTAAGATAATCTGGATTATATTATTAAAAATTATTTTGTCACGAAAAATTTTGCCTTATGGGAAAATTACTTTTAATGCTCTTAAACGATTCATCTTAATTCACAGACAACACCTCATTCCTGCCGTTCTTTCTCTAAACTCTTGAAACTCCTTTGCTGCAATTAAAAAGGTTCAAGTTAGGACTGTCTTTCTTTACCCTGCATCATAGTTTTTAAGATATTTTCATTAATAATTCACTCAGCAAAGGCCATTAAATCCCTTGCAATTTTACTGCTGAAATTTTAAACTAAATAGTCATTTTTTAACTAGAGAATTCACAGTCATGATCGGTCGTATCCATATTGAAATTGAAGGCATTACCGATCCACTGAGGGCTTATAAATTAAACTTTTCTCAAGATACCTCTAAAGGCTTTATTTTCAAGCTTGAGATGTCATCCAACAGTCCTGACCTTGCGAGTGTTAAGGGCAAGATTCTTACTATTTCCATTGCCAATAAAATTTACTTACGCGGCTATATTCATGTGGTTGAGTTGAATGGCGGCACTTGGGCGCATGGCGATGAAATTGGTTATGACTTAACGGTTTATTCCGAAGACCATTTATTAGCAAATGATTCCCAATATATTCGCTACGACGACCAACCTGCTTTTGATCATGTGCGTTCTATTTTCATGGATCGTATGTTTGACGAGCCTGTAATGGATTTCGCCTTTCCAGAAGATCGTGTGATTAGTGCTTGTGCGCCTGGGACTGAGTTATTGAATTATCATCAACAAGATGAGAATACCCGCCAAAGCATCCATAATATCTGTGGCTTTTATGGCATCAGTTATTTTTATGATGTGACGCTGCCGAAGTGTCCTGTGGTCTTGATTGATACGCCCATGTTTTATCATCAGCTGCAAGTGGACTTGCATAAAGAAGCCGGGGTGCATGATTTTCCTTCTTGCTTTACCGCCAATGAAACACACACGCAAAAGCCTTTACCCAAAGGCATGATTGCAGTGCCTTTATTATCTGATCATTACAATGTTACATCCCTTGATCCTGGTATTTATGAATACGGTGAAAAATATACCGCAGCCCCCAATCATGTGACCTGTTACGGTTATGATGCTGATCAAGCACATTTGGATATCCTCTCCTCATCATGGGTGAATCCTTCTGCTCCTGAATCGTTTAAGAATAATCATCACATTGGACATGCCGTCACCAGCCAATCTGAAACGGATCGTTTGGTACAATTAGGGCGTTCTGCATTATTTACTAAATCTCGATTGTCACAATGTAAAGGCACCGGTTGGATTAATGTCGGAGATGTTTTTCAGCTGACCAATACTGCAAATGATGCTTTTTCTATAAGCAATCCAAATGGCCAATGGTTTGTTAAATCTGTAGACATTGAATTGAGTACCGCCAGTGATAATTTCAATATGGTTTCTAATTGCAACTTTAGTGCTGAGATCATTCCATTTGATCCGAGTGTAACCGCATTTGAATTGCCGCCTGAGCAGCTCACCAGCAATGCATTGACTGAAGGCTTTACCGTAGCGAAGTTTGACACTCAAATCTTCAGTCACCACGCTGAACAGCAAAGGACATTATAACCTCACTATTCCTGAATATTATGGCAAGAGTCGTACACCGAATAGCACGGATCGTCTTTATGATTTACGCAAGATTCATACGGTCCATACGGGAGATCAAAAGCATAACTTTCCCTTGGTGTATAACAGTCCGGTTTTGATTGAAGCCTTCTCGCATGATTATTGGAATACGCTAATTGCAGGCACGCGTAATACTGAAATGCGTCCGGCGTATACGAATATTGATAATGAACAGAGCTACCAATTGGCCGATAACAAAGCCAATCAGATTACCTTTCAGCATGAAGGGCCTTATAAGTTTCGGACTAAAACAGATCGTCGCAATTCTATTTCATTCACCTCGAATGATTATGATGGTGGTGGGCGTACGGCGCAATATCGCTTTGGTGATCCGACGTCTATTGATAAAGGTCAAGCGCCTGCGGGGATTGCGATCTTTAATGATGGAAATCGATATATCAATCATCCGAATTATTATGTTTCAGCTATTGGCATGTTTACCCCTGTGGATGCGCAAAGCCAACCTTTGACGCCCGTGCATTTATTGGCGACCCAGCGCTACAACCAGGAAGTTGATCCTAAGGATCCCAAATCGGGATTAGGCTACCATTATCTTGAACATGTGGTGGCGAATCATTATGTGCGCTCGCATCAAAGTGGTG
>CAXBFV010000097.1:0-5177 GCA_963974985.1 uncultured Gammaproteobacteria bacterium
CCTCTGGGAAAACAAGTAAATTATTTCCCGTTGCTAATGAATCTTTGACAAGCGCTAACAGTTCACTTGAGTGACGATTAGGAATATAACCTGCTGATCGTATGACTTGCTTTACATAAGGGTTATGCCATAACGCATCTTTAACAATAATGTTACATTGCTTTAAACGTGAAACAATCACAACATAATCTATCAAAGTAGGATGATTACTGATGATGATTAAACCCTGATCTTTTTTTAGCTTTTCAAAACCAATAAAAGTAAACCGCCCCACCCCTAAAAACTGCATCATTCCACAAAAAAAACGGAAAGATAAATGTATAAGATATTGAGTACGTCTAATTCTCACAACAGAACTTAGTGTGGTCAATCGTACCAGGGGAAAAATAAGATACCCCATAACGATGCCGCCTAATCCAAAGCAGCCAAAACAAAAACCCGTTGCAAATATCCGCCAGACATAATTAATCTTTGAGTATAAAAATTTCATTTTTATATCTTGCTACACATGATGATCCAATTCAAAACACCACCTCGCAGTACAATGATTGCCATACTGATTTAATGTAGTCCCCATACCAGATAAATACCATCGTAGAAAATTTATCGCTGAAGGGAGGTTTGCAAGAGGGAGGCTTTGATTTGAAGAGTCATCGCTTTCTGACAAGTCCACCTGAATACCAGCCTCATTTTCTGCTGCAGACCTTAATAAAAGAGCCACCGCATATTGGTTGTTAGGCACAATATTTAGATCTTTAAATAATTCAGGGATATAGTGATCCGCCATCACCAGTAAAACTTGATGATCAGGGTGTTTTTTTAGCCAACTCACGGCCTCCAAAAATCCCATTAAAAAAGTATGCTTTCCTGCAGCCAATGATGTGCAATTATTCTGAACTTTATTCAGGATAGAATATAGGCCTGATGAGGTGTTATGTACAGATTGCGTAAATTTGGTGGGCGAAAGTGTTTCTTTCTCTGTAAGTGCCTGCAATAAATGACTGCTATGGTCCAGTTCCCCATGTTGAGAACAAAAAACAGCATAATCAACTTGTCTACCTGAGGAAGTCTGATTCGCAGTTTCTAAACACATTTTAGTTAATTCACTGCAACGTCTTTTGACTGCAGAAGGAATAGTCGTTACGGTAATTTTACCATTATCAATAGGTAAAGAAATGCCATCCCAGTTTGACCAGTCTTCCTTAGAGACAAGACCAAGCGCCCAAGCACTCCAGTCCTCAACAATAACTTTAGGTAACCCTGACATTAAATTTAATCATTACAATAACATGCTTCCATTCTAACAAATTGCTAAACTATGTGTTATTAAAATTTAAGCGCCTTGTACTCTCTTTATGGTTTTTGATGCGGATGTAATTATTATTGGAGCAGGCCCTTCTGGTACTGTATCTGCGGCAATTCTTGCACAAAAAGGCTATCGGGTTTTAATCCTTGAGCGTACGCAGTTTCCACGATTTTCTATTGGTGAAAGTCTCTTGCCTCAGTGTATGGAATTTCTTGAAGAGGCCAATATGCTTGAAGCTGTTAAATCTGCTAACTTTCAACACAAAGATGGGGCTGTATTTGAACGTGGCGATTTAACGGCTACTTTTGATTTTACGAAAAAATTTACCGCTGGTCATGGCACGGCTTTTGAAGTTCAACGAGATCGCTTTGATAAAATTCTTGCGGATCGTGCAGAAGCACAAGGCGTCAGAATTCACTACCAAGAAAGCATCACCGCTGTTGATTTCACAGGTGAAACACCCATTTTGCATAGCCAAAAAACAAACAACCTCACCGCAACCTACCGTTGTAAGTTTGTACTTGATGCAAGTGGATTTGGGCGTGTTTTGCCAAAACTATTAGATTTAGAGGTGCCTTCAAATTTCCCAATTCGACACTCTATTTTTACACACGTTGAAGATAATATTTCCTATCTGGCTCATGATCGTAATAAAATATTAATTACGGTACACCCTGAGTATCAGGATGTCTGGTATTGGTTAATACCCTTTAGCAATGGACGTTCATCCGTAGGGGTGGTTGGAGAACCAAAACACTTAGAGCAAGACAAACTTTCTTCTGAGGAATTATTGAAAAGTTTTATCAATCAGGCGCCAGGTTTAAAAAAACGTCTCCATAATGCAAAATGGGATACCCCTATTAATAAAATCACAGGTTACTCAAGCAATGTTAAATCTTTACACGGCAAACACTTCGCTATCCTTGGTAATGCTGGAGAATTTTTAGACCCTATTTTTTCATCAGGTGTCACAATTGCGCTTAAATCAGCAAGTCTGGCTGCAAATTTACTTGATCAGCAGTTTAAAGGTAAGACAACGAACTGGGAAACGAATTTTCAAATCCCGCTTCAATTTGGTGTTAATACCTTTAAGTATTATGTTGAAGCTTGGTACGATGGCAGTTTTCAAGATGTTATCTTTTACCCAGAACAGCAAGAAAGCACAAAAGAAAAAGTATGTTCAATCTTAGCTGGCTATAGCTGGGATCAAAAAAATCCCTTTGTTAAATACTGCAAAAGAAAATTACCACAACTTGTGAAAATTTGTAAAAATTCTTTTACCTGATAAGGCGACTATAATTGGAATTGGGATTTGAATCTAAGGGCATTAATCCTTCTTATAATAGTCGCTAACGCCTTCAGGTTGGTGTTTAAATCTTTTATAAACCCATTGATATTGATCTGGAAACTCGCGAATTATTTTTTCATAAATCATCGAGCATGCATGCGCAAAGGTATCTTCAACTTCAGCAAGTCGCTCAGCTTTTTCAATATACTTATCCATCGCTTCAAAACGCATTTCAAAACCCTTTCCAACACCCAAACGTATACAGTAGGTTAAGAAAACAGCAGGTTTATGGCGCTGATATAGTTTGGTAGGGAAATTAACGGTACAGGCATCAATGCCAAAAAATGGTACATAAGTCCCTGACTTTCCTTTATGAGGAACCTGATCCGCCAGCATCACCACAACTTCACCGCTTGATGAAAGTGTTTTATAGATTTGCTTTATACCTTTTGCATTGGTCGGAAGCATCTTTAAGTTTGAGCGTGTTCTTGATTGATACACAATCTTATCTAAGGTTGGGTTCTTTTGCGGGGAGTATAGAATAGAAGTGGGAAAATGTTTAGCCATATAGATAATCCCCATCTCCCAACTTCCGATATGTGGACCCACCATTAAAACGCTACGCCCACTGTCTAGAGCACTTCTTACTTCATCTGCACCTCGATCACTTTTAATATTTTTAATCACAACCTTTGGGTCCCTCATAAAAATATAAGGCATTTCAATACCCGTGATCACACATTGTGATACGGTCCTTTGGACAAGCAGACTTTTATCCTTCTCTGACAAATTAGGCAAACATAAATTGATATTTATTTTCGCAACACGAACCATAGATATATTAGAGAATCGTGCAATTATTTTTCCAATAAAAAATCCAAAGTAATGACTCACTTTCATTGGGAAAAAACTTATTATTTTTGCAAATAAGGTAATTAAAAGTTCTGTTATCTTTTCTATAATATTCATATTTAAAAATGGTGCAAAAAAAACTTGCTTACTATTGTAATAAAAAAACCATTTCCTTGAAAAGGATTTTACAAAATAGCTTTAACTCACACTAAAAAAGTATAAACAAACAAGCTCACACAAAAGAAAATAAAAGCACCAATCACGCCATTTAAAATATTGCTTAAATAAGGCCTTCTTGTTTGCTTATGCATCTCTGATCGATGAAGTAATAGTCCTACGAAACCTGAGACAATAAGGCCTGCGACTAAAGCGATAATGATAGCCATTCTATTTTCCTAATCTTTTAGTTTTCGGAATAAGGATAAATCAAATGGATTGCCTAAGCTATTACCACTCACTTGATATGTTACTAATAAGTGATGGTTTTGATCAAAAACTTTTAACTCGTATTGCTCATTTTTAACATCATAACTTAACTCATTTTGTTGAATAAACTTAAACAGTGCCCAAGCACCATTGTATTGTAAACTACCCTGTCCATTTGATTTGCTCTTATAAGATAAAGTAATCATATTATTACTGCCAATACTTTCACTCACAGGCCAACTGATTTTAAAAGCGATTTCAGGTCCATTTGCATAAATATAATTTTCCCCTTGATAGTTAAGGGTTAAAGAAAGTAATTTGTTACTTAAATAAACAGGCTTCAAAGTTAATTGTAATATATTTGCATTATTACCTGATAAAAAAGTGGTCTGTATTTTTTGACTGTTTGAAATAAATTTTAATAGGGACTGTTTATGGCTAAAACTTTCCCCATAAAAACTTTTCCAGACCAGCTGTCCTTTTATATTTTGCTCTGTAATTGGTTTTAAGTTTTGGGTTATAAATTTATCTAAAATACCTTTTGAACTAAAAAAGTCCGTAAAGGCTTTTATGTTCGTTATATTTGAGCTATCTAAATCAAAAGGGTATCGACCCATTAGGTGCTCATTAAAAAATAAATAGGGTCCAGCTTGCCATCTTCTATCCAACTCAACTTCTGCCATAGCAAAAACAACTTTTGTGGTGTTCTGTACTAATTCTTGCAACCAACGTTGAATAGGCTCCGGTAAGAACCCTGCTGACTTCCACAAATGAGATAATGCCTCAAATAATGGTGCTGAATTTATATTCTGAACCATTTCATAAGCTTTTTGTTCTGGATCATTCGAAAATGATAGGTTATTCAATGTATTTCTTATCTTTGAAACTTTCAGAATAACTTCGTCAATATTTTGATTCGACGTTTTACTACCTTTTTTAGTCATGAGTATAATCAAAGCACGGTATTGGTCAGACACCAAGTTTGTATTTAAGTTAAAGCTTTTTGCTTTTGATAAATTTCCTAAAGATAAGAAATTTGTATTCTCTACAATTTTTTTAGACAGCTTAACAATTGGGTTATTTGCAATTGACAGGTTATTATACAGCGTAATTAAATCCCTTAAATTTTCAGGTTGTGTAAGTTTTAATTTTGAAATCGCTTGATTCCAAACTTCTAAATAATCTGTCCAATAAAGTAAATCCATGCCTTGTTTCATCTCTTTACTTTTAAACTCACTCTTTTCTGAATTGCCTAACACCCAACTTTTAGACAAACTTTCTTTTAAAAAATCCATCTGATGTTTT
>CAXBFV010000098.1:0-5171 GCA_963974985.1 uncultured Gammaproteobacteria bacterium
CAATCTTAAAACCGGCATGAATATTTTCAAACAAATGAAAACACTCCGGGAGAGTGACGTCTAAAAAATGAACATCAGGTGATTTAGAGCTCTAAGTCACCTGATATTGAGGATACATTGAAGAGTTAATTCCTAAAAATGGAGTAATTTCATAAAAAAGAATCAAAACTGTAAATTTACAGGGCTTTGCATGCGTTATGCAAAAGTCTCTTTAAATTAAAAATAGTATTACTAAGATTTCATCCTTTACTCTACCCTGTATAATTTAAACCAACTCGTAATAATGAAAAATCACTATGAACATTGAATCCGTTAAAACCTACTTCCTTTCATTACAAAACAGTATTTGCCAAGCACTTGCTCATGAAGATGGCAGCAAAAACTTTGAAGAAGATAACTGGTCTTATGAAAATGGCTCAGGTGGCGGCAGAACACGTGTTATTGAAAATGGCGCACTCATTGAAAAAGGTGGTGTGAATTTTTCCCACATTCAAGGCGCTGAACTTCCAGAATCTATTCTCAAAATGAAACCTGAACTTAAGGGCTACAGCTTTCATGCCATGGGTGTTTCACTCGTTATCCATCCCTTCAGCCCAATGGTGCCAACTTCCCATATGAATGTACGTTTCTTCCTAGCAGAACACCCTGAGAAAGATCCCATTTGGTGGTTTGGCGGTGGCTTTGATTTAACGCCTTACTATGGCTTTAAGGAAGACTGTCAACATTGGCATCAAGAAGCATATAATGCCTGCAAACCTTTTGGAGAAAATATTTACAAAAATTTTAAGGATCAATGCGACACCTATTTTTATATTCCTCACCGTAATGAAACCCGCGGTATTGGTGGACTTTTCTTTGATTATCACACTGCAGACCAAAACTTTGAAACCGCTTTTGCTTTTACTCAATCCGTAGGCGACCATTACATTAAAGCTTACCAACCTATTTTACAGCGCCGTAAGCATTTGACTTTTACTGAAGAACAAAAAGAATTTCAACTTTATCGTCGTGGGCGCTATGTCGAGTTTAACTTAGTTATTGATCGAGGTACGCATTTCGGTTTACAAAGTGGTGGGCGGACAGAGTCTATTCTCATGTCACTCCCCCCTATCACTAAATGGAAATACAATTTCCAACCTGAGCCCGATTCTGAAGAAGAAGAACTTTATACTGAGTTTTTAGGTGCGCGTGATTGGTTATAATTTCAAGCAAGTAATTGTAATTTTTCAATCACTGAATTATTAATCGGTGGCATTAACGTTGGATCCAAGTCTTTAATTGCAACCCAAGATACTTGCTGCTCTTCATTTGACTGTGGTTGACCTTCAAATTTTTTGATTAAATAAAACTTTAAAGCAATACGTTTTTCTTGGCCTACATATTCTTTTTCCATAAAGAAAATACTTTCTGTAACCTCAATACCCACTTCTTCTTTTAGTTCCCGAGCCAAGGCCGCTTCATAAGACTCAGCTTGCTCAAGTTTTCCACCCGGAAACTCCCATAATCCACCAAAGTGCGCATTGCTTTTGCGTTTGGAAATAAAAACATTTCCTTGCCCATCAAGGATTATACCCACAGCAACTTGAATTTCTTGCACAAACCCTCCACAATCAACAACATAACCCTTATAAAATAGTTTACATAATGGAAAATAACTACGCGAATCAATTACTCATTTCCATGCCTAACCTCAAAGATCCACCTTTTGAGAAAGCAGTGATTTATATTTGCCAGCACAGCGAGCAAGGCGCCATGGGACTGGTGCTTACCCACCCTCTTAAACCGAAGCTAAGCGAACTCTTTACACAACTTGACATTACCCTCCCAAAAGATACGACGACTATCGATAATACAGACCTCTACTTAGGTGGACCCGTAGAGCCTGAGCATGGTTTTATTCTTCATTCTTACCATGAGGAACCGCTTCAATCTTCCATACAAGTTTCAAGTGAGTTTTTTATCAGCACCTCTAAAGATATTTTAAATGCAATTTCAGAAGACAAAGGTCCAGATAATGCAATTGTTGCCTTAGGCTACACAGGTTGGTCTGCAGGACAACTTGAACAAGAAATAACAGAAGGATCTTGGCTGAATGCTCCCTCAGACAGTCACATTGTTTTTGAAACAGATGTTGATCAAAAATGGCAAATGGCACTGAAAAGCATCGGTATAAAAGACCCTGCTAAATTGACTGGATTTAGCGGACATGCTTAAAAAAATAATGGCTTTTGATTATGGTAAAACACGTATTGGGGTTGCCTTTGGGCAAACACTCACTAAAAACGCCTCCCCGCTTGCCACCATTACCTGTAAAAATAAAAAACCTAACTGGCCAGAAATAGAAGCCCTCATCAACAAGTGGAAACCTGATGAAATTGTGGTGGGTCTTCCTATTGATATGCATGATGAAGAAACAGCAAGCACCAAAGCGGCACAAAAATTTGGCAATCAGCTTCAAATTAGATCTGAAAAACCCGTACACTTCGTTGATGAAAAGCTTTCCACTCGAGAAGCCAGATGGCGCTTAGAAGATGCCTCTGGAAAAACTGCCCGACACCTTAAAGTTGATGCCATGGCAGCCTGTATAATATTAGAGACCTGGATGAATTACTTATAAACCGGAAAATTTCCACAAAGCGCCAAAACCTTAGCTTTCACCTCTGCTTCAACTTTTTCATTGCCCAGGTTATCCAACACATCACACATCCACTGCGTAATCTGCTCACATTCATTTTCACCAAATCCGCGCGTCGTAATGGCAGGTGTTCCTAATCTCAAGCCACTGGTCACGAAAGGTGAGCGAGGATCGTTCGGCACGGTATTTTTATTCACGGTAATGTTTGCACGACCCAAAGCCGCTTCCGCATCTTTACCTGTCATATCTTTCGCAATAAGATCCACTAACACCAAATGGTTATGTGTGCCTTTTGATACCACGTCATAGCCACGAGCCATCAGTACTTCACACATCTTTTGAGCATTTTTAACCACTTGCTGTTGATAGGTTTTAAATTCTGGCTCTAAAGCTTCTTTAAAGGCGACGGCTTTGGCTGCAATCACGTGCATCAAAGGTCCACCTTGTGTGCCTGGGAATATAGTAGAATTAAACTTTTTCTCAAGCTCTGGGTTTGCCTTACAAATAATCAAACCACCACGCGGCCCACGTAAAGTTTTATGTGTGGTAGAAGTCACAACATGCGCATGAGGTACTGGGTTTGGATAAATCCCCGCTGCAATCATACCTGCGACATGGGCCATATCTACCATCAAATAAGCACCCACTTCATCTGCGATCTTACGAAAACGCGCCCAGTCCACAATACCTGAAAAAGCAGAGAAACCCGCCACGATCATTTTAGGTTTATGTTCCCGCGCTAAAGATTCTACTTCTGCGTAATTAATATCACCCGCTTCATCCAAGCCATACTGGAATGCATTAAAGACTTTGCCTGAAAAATTTACTTTAGAGCCATGGGTTAAATGCCCGCCATGCGCCAAGCTCATGCCTAAAACCGTATCACCTGGATTTAATAATGCAAAATAAACTGCGGCATTGGCCTGTGAACCTGAGTGAGGCTGTACATTTGCATAGTCTGCACCAAACAATTCTTTTAGACGATCAACTGCTAAACGCTCTGCCACATCTACATGCTCACAACCGCCGTAATAACGCTTACCTGCGTACCCTTCAGCATATTTATTTGTGAGCTGCGATCCTTGCGCTTCCATTACACGAGGGGAGGCATAATTTTCAGAAGCGATTAATTCAATATGTTCTTCCTGGCGTACATCTTCTGCCACCATTGAGTTATAAAGTTCTGGATCATAAGATTTAATATTCATATCACGTGTAAACATATAAGGCTCCTATTGAGATTAAAAAATGAAATATAAAGATATAAATTATGGCCGCTATTCTACACCTTGCAGAGGCATATCCCAAGCAAAGAAAACAAAGAATAATCAGCCCAAGAGATCATTTTTATTAAAATCTTATAGTTTTCTTCAGAAGACTCTAAACACAAGTCAATTTCCTCAGCTAAACTAACGATTATAAATACTGATAAAAAACAGCGAGCCTCTCCACTCAAATGGATCTCATTACTTTTGAAATCATCATTGCAAGTACTGCAATTATTGCAGGTTTTATTGGTGCTTTAATCGGTTTAGGCGGCGGTATTATTATCACCCCTTTGCTTGTTTTAGCTTTTGGGATAGACATCAAATATGCGATGGGGGCGGCACTTACTTCAGTGGTTGCCACTTCCTCTGGTGCGGCCGCTGCTTATGTTCGAGACGGCATTAGTAATATAAAAGTGGGGACCTTCTTATCTATCGCCACCACGCTGGGTGCCGTCTTAGGCGCTTACCTTGCTACACGTGCCAATGTGCAAGCGCTGTCTGTTCTTTTTGGCGTCGCGCTACTCATTGTTGCCCTTCTTTCCATTCTAAAAAAACATAAAAACCATATTGATAAGCCGGCAAGTCCGCTGGCTGAAAAACTGCAACTTCCTGGCACCTATACAGAAAAAGGTAAGACCTACTACTATCCAGTCTTTGGGGTAATTCCAGGCTTCTGTGTCATGTATGTTGCCGGCATTTTATCAGGCCTGCTTGGCATTGGCTCAGGGGCTTTTAAAGTATTAGGCATGGACCAAATCATGAAAATTCCTTTCAAAGTCACTACCGCTACCAGTAACTTTATGATTGGCGTGACTGCTGCGGCCAGTGTCGGCGTTTATTTGAAATCAGGATTTATAGATCCTCTTCTTGCGCTTCCTGTTGCCTTAGGGGTTTTGCTTGGCGCATTTATTGGCGCGCGCTTGCTGCCTTATGCACCAGTAAAGCTTCTCAAATTTATTTTCCTTATTGCCATTGTTGTGATCGGCGTTCAAATGATATTACAAGGTTTTCATGCCCCTATTACGGTTACCAGCACAGGAGGATCACACTAATGTCTAGCGCTCCAAACTTACCTGAGCCAAATAATCACCCTGTTTCAAAGAATATGCAAAATCGTATTGCAAACACTATGGTCGCGGGCGTTCTCGTCGCGCTCGCCATTATGATTATTGGTATTATTGTCTATCTCTTCCAGCATCACGGATTGGAACCTAATCGACATACTTTTAATGGTGAACCTAAGTTTCTTGAAAACTTTTTCTCTATTA
>CAXBFV010000099.1:0-5115 GCA_963974985.1 uncultured Gammaproteobacteria bacterium
ATCTCTTAAAGCTTCTCGATCTGCTTTAAACTTTAAAAGTGGAAGACAATATAAATGGTATTTAAGACCCTTCACTAAATCGCTTATTGTGTATAGGAGGTGCTGAGGGGTTACCGTTGCAGAAACGTTTTCATTTGAGGATTTCACAAAATCTACCGCAACTTTTGTTGTTAAATGCTCACATACTATTTTTAAATTTGGAAATTGATTATGTAACGCTGGCATTTTTGTTTGATAAAATAACTCTTCTGCATTATGGGATCGATCAAAATAATCCTCAGTATCTAAATCATGCTCTTCTCCATGTATACATAATACAACACCCAGTTCTGCCATTTTTGCAAAGACACCATTATCAATAAAATATTTCAGCTCACGACCATGATCTGCATTGGTTGTTCCATGTGGAGGGTAATACTTGCAAGCCATCAAAAAATTACTTTCCACACCTCTCTGTATCATTTCAACAGTGGTCTCTTTCGTTAGATATAAAGGTACAATAACTTTTTGAAAAGCATCTCCACCCGCATCAGCAATCATTCTTTGATAAGCCTCAATACTCCAAAAGTCACCACTATCACTCTCTAGTATTTTTGCAACGGGAGGCTTTGTATTTGGCATTGCCAATACACCTGCGCAACCTGATTTAATATGGTCCGCGATTACAATTGGAAGCAGCTCATCTTGACGCAAGTGAACATGTAAATCGTACCACTTAGGCAAAGTCATTTTAATACTCATATCAATTCCATTTTAAATATTAATCAATGCGTTTCAGCAGTTAATCCTGAGATAAATCTGAATCTTCAGATTGTTCAATGATATTTTTAGGAAGTGGCTTTTTCATTTGGACCCCTAAATTTTGAATCTTAGTTGCAGAAGCCACCAAATTACCTTTACCCGAAACCAACTTATTCATCGCACCATCATATGATTTTTGAACTGTAGAAATTTGCGTACCCAATCTTTCCAAGTCTTCAACAAACCCTCTGAATTTATCCAACAATTTTCCTGCGTCTTGGGCAATTTTTTGCGCGTTCACATTCTGCCTTTGAAACTTCCACATATTTTTAATCGTGCCTAAAGTAGCTAACAAGGTTGTGGGTGTAACAATGATAATCTTCTTCTCAAAAGCGGATTGAAAAATCTTACTATCATTTTGAAAAGCCAAGATGAAGGCTGATTCAATAGGCATAAACATTAAAATGAAATCCAAGCTATTTACGCCCTCAAGATCTTCATATTTTTTTTCCGCTAAACTTTCAATATGCCTTTTAATTGCCTCAATATGCCTTTTCAAGAAACCTTCTTTTTCAATTGCCTCAGCATGCACAAAAGCCTCATAATCAACCAAGGAAACTTTAGAATCAATAATAACGTCCTTATCATCAGGAAGCCTAACAATAACGTCCGGCCTAAATGCACGATTTTCATCATCTTTGAGTCCTACCTGGACTTCGTATTCTATGCCCTTCCTTAGACCTGAACTTTCTAAAACGCGTTCAAGAATAAGCTCCCCCCACGCGCCTTGCTTTTGCTTATCACCCTTTAAAGCTTTAGTTAAATTTTGAGCTTCTTTGTTCATAACTTGGCTTAATTCAAAAAGCTTGTTAACTTCGTTTTTTAACGATGCACGCTCTTTGGCTTCATCAACATAAACATTATCTACCTTTTTCTCAAAGGTCTTAAGTTGGTCTTGAAAAGGTTTTAACACCCCATCTAATTTTATTTGATTCTGCTCTGAAAATATCTTGCCCTTTTCTTCAAAAATCTTATTGGCCAGGTTTTCAAACTGCTCCGTTAAAGACATTTTGGCATTTTCTAATAGCTGTAGTTTTTCTATCGATTGTTTTTGCTGCTGAGAAAGCGCTTCCTCTAATTTTGAGACTTCAGATTTTTCAATACTCAATAAATCATCTTTTTCAGATAACTGAGAAGCAAGCACTGCAATTTCATTTTTAAGCTCAATCATCCGACTAGAAAGGCTATTTATTTCATTTTGATTTACCGCTAACAAAGCATGATCTTTACTTTGTTTTAAAGCCAGTAATAAAGCGGAAATTATCAGCCCTAAAACGAATGCTATTAGAAGATATAACGTCACTGCAAATGGCCTATTTAATAAAAAATAATCTCTGTCAAATTATAGTCTTTTGAATATTGAAAATATATCTGAAGCTAAATAAGAACGATATCAAAACAAATAAAGTTAGCTCTCACGAATCGAAAATTTAACATTCTTAAGAATCGGAAACCCCAACTTCTCACGCTCTTCGTAGTAACGCTCAGCGACTGCTCTAGACAAGCCACGAACACGCAAGATATAACGCTGACGTTCCGTTACTGAAATAGCGTGTCTCGCATCCAATAAGTTAAATGCATGCGACGCTTTCAACATCATCTCATAAGCTGGCAATGGCAAATCTTTTTCGCATAGACGCTTGCTTTCTTTTTCCAGAAAATCAAACTCTTCAAGCAAATGCGGTACGTCCGCCTCCTCAAAGTTGTACTTAGACATTTCAATCTCATTTTGCTTAAATACATCTCCATAATAAACTGGACCTGTTGCAGTATCGGCCCATAATAAATCATAGATACTGTCTACATTTTGTAGATACATTGCAATCCGCTCAAGCCCGTAAGTCACTTCACCCGTTACCGGCCGACACTCTAAGCCACCAACTTGTTGGAAGTAAGTAAACTGCGTGATTTCCATGCCATTCATCCAGACTTCCCAACCTAGCCCCCAGGCACCCAAAGTGGGAGATTCCCAGTTATCTTCTACGAATCGAATATCATTTAATAAGCAGTCCACACCCAATATTTTTAAAGAATCTAAATATAGTTCCTGAAAATCTTCAGGTGAAGGCTTCATTACTACTTGAAATTGGTAAAAATGTTGCACGCGATTTGGGTTTTCACCATAACGTCCGTCAGTGGGTCGACGAGAAGGCTGCACATACGCTGCATTCCATGGCTCAGGCCCAATGGCTCTCAAAAAAGTAGCTGGATGAAAAGTTCCCGCACCTACCTCCATGTCTAAAGGCTGTGTAATTAAGCAACCTTTATCTGCCCAATACTGTTGCAACTTGAAAATCATATCTTGAAAACTCAGCACCACATCACTCATAAAGCATCCTGCTCTTATTAACTTTAGAATCTATTAAGTATAGTTATAATTCATTTAAAACAAAAAGACATAGACCTTACTTTTGAGCTTTTGTTTGGTTTACTGTCTCTTTCTGCTCTTCTTGAAATAAAAGATTGTGAATGTCATGCGGCAAAATAGACTCCATCCAAGAAGAGGTACTGAGCATAATAGGTCTGAGTTGAGAGTTTTGCCACACCTCTTTTGAATTTACTCTATGACTAATATTCAATACTGAAACCGCAATACTAGCAATAAAAACACCTTTAACTAATCCTAACACCACACCAAATAAACGATCAGAAAAACTAAAGGTGTTTTTCTTTGTAAACGCTGTCAATAAAATTGTTAAAATTCCGCCTGCAATCCAAACACCTAGCATAATTGCAAAAAACGCCACATAAAAACGCACTTCAGGTGCCTCAATCCATTTTGAAATATAAGCACTTAAGTCAGGTGTGAAGAAATAGGCTAAAACACCTGCAACTAACCATATAATCAAGCCGATTAGCCCCTGCATAAATCCTTGTTTCAAACCCCATATTCCAAAGAAAAGGATAACAATTAAAATAACCCAATCAATCCAATTTAAATTTGCCATTAAATCCATAAATCTATTCCTTTCAATTTTTGCTATATGTGCTCGATCGCTTCAAGTAAAGTTTTGACCGCAATCACTTCTAATCCTTTCAATGGTTGTTTTGGTTTATTTGCAAAAGGTACAATCGCCTTTGAAAAACCATGCTTTTGAGCTTCTGAGATACGCTCTTGCCCATAGGGTACCGGCCGGATCTCCCCAGATAAACCCACCTCACCAAAAATAATCCAATCTTTCGGAATCACTTTATTTTTTAAACTTGACGTGATCGCAGCAACTATTGCTAGGTCAGCACTGGTTTCTAAAATCTTGACACCACCCACCACATTAACAAATATATCTTGCTCACCAATATGTACTCTCGCATGTCGATGCAGTACAGCCAAAAGCATTGCCAGCCTATTGGTGTCAACCCCAACGCAAACACGCCTGGGCTGACCAAAATGATTTTCATCCACCAGCGCTTGAATTTCAGCCAGAAAAGGTCTTGAGCCTTCCCACATAGAAACAATAGAGCTCCCCGACACCTCTTCTTCGCTTCGATTTAAAAAAATGGCAGAAGGGTTTTTAACTTCCTTCATGCCTTGGTCTGTCATCGCAAAAATACCCACTTCATTTACGGCACCAAAACGATTTTTCATAGCGCGCATAATCCTATAGCGGCCATCACTTTGACCTTCAATAAACACTACAGCATCAACAATATGTTCTAAGACTCTAGGCCCCGCGACTTCACCAGATTTTGTAACATGCCCCACCAAAAATAACGCGCAATGATTTCGTTTTGCAAATTGCGTCAAAAAAGCGGCCGATTCTTTCACTTGAGAAACCCCACCTGCGGCACTTTGAACTTCGGATAATTGCATTGTCTGAATTGAATCAATCACCATAATTGCAGGTTTTGTTTTAGTTGCTACTTCAACAATAGACTCTACATCTGTTTCTATCATCATCTCAAGCTTATCGGCCGGCAAATTCATTCTTTTGGCGCGCAAAGCAACTTGCTCTAAAGACTCTTCCCCTGTGACATAAAGCGCTTTAGACTTTTGTGATAAAGCAGTCATCACCTGTAATAGAATAGAGGATTTTCCAATCCCTGGATCACCACCAATTAAAATCACTGAGCCTGGTACAATGCCACCACCTAAAACTCTATCAAATTCAGAAATACCTGTTGAGAAACGCGGCACATCATCTAATGAAACGTCCTGCAATTTTTTAACTTCTGATTGTCCACCAGAATAACCTCGACTAGGTGCCTTCTTGCTCTTTCTAGCCACAAACTCAACTAACGAATTCCACTCACAGCAATCAGGGCACTGACCCTGCCACTTAGTGGTTTCACCCCCACATTCTTGACAAACAAAAG
>CAXBFV010000100.1:0-5092 GCA_963974985.1 uncultured Gammaproteobacteria bacterium
CCTGAATGCCCTGCTTTTTGATCAGTTGATAAAACAACTCTACCACTGAACTAATACCTTTTGGGTGAGCCAGAAGTGGCGTAATATCTCGAAAGATAATCCCTTCTTTAGGAAAACCAGGTACTGCTGTAATTAAATTTTGAATTTCATCAAGGGTTAAAAAAGACATCAGCTAGACCCGCTTCTAAACTTGTAAAAGCAAACGTGCAGGATCTTCAACCAACTCTTTAATTGCTTTCAAGAAACGCACAGAAACACTGCCATCAATAATACGGTGATCATATGAAAGCGCTAAATACATAATCGGACGAATGACAATCTCACCATTTACCACTACTGGACGCTCAACAATATTATGCATCCCTAAAATTGCACTTTGTGGTGCATTAATAATCGGTGTAGAAAGCATAGAGCCGAATGTTCCACCATTAGTAATGGTAAAAGTCCCACCTTGCATTTCTTCTAGTGTCAGCTTGCCATCACGTGCTTTAATTGCTTTTTCAACAATGCCACTTTCAACATCAGCAAAAGACTTTTGATCTGTGTCACGAATAACCGGTACCACAAGTCCACGATCAGAGCTCACCGCAACACCAATGTCAAAATATCCATGATATATCACATCGGTACCATCAATTGACGCATTTACTTCAGGGAAACGCTTTAATGCTTCAGTTGCTGCTTTCAAAAAGAAAGACATAAACCCTAGTTTTGCATCATGGGTTTTTAAGAATAAATCTTTATATTGTTTACGAAGGTCCATTACTGGTTTCATATCCACTTCATTAAATGTGGTTAGAATTGCATTGGTATGCTGAACTTCAAGCAAGCGTTTAGAGATCGTTTGACGAAGACGTGTCATCTTCACACGTTTCTCAGGACGTTCACCTTCAAACTCTGGTTGAGCGGATGCAGCAACTGCTGTCGCAGGTTTTGCAGAAGCTTGCTGTATCACATCTTGTTTGGTCACACGTCCACCCTTACCTGTTCCTGATATTTGTGAAGCATCTACATCATTTGCTTTAACTGCACGTCTTACCGCTGGTGATAGGCTATCATTGCTTGCGGCGGCTACTGTTTTCACAACTTCGGTGACAGCTGCAATATTTGCCGTAGCGCCCACAGAAATTTGACCAATTAACTCATTAGAAAGAACGGTATCGCCTTCTGCTTTTAGACATTCTGTTAAAACACCTGTTGCAATAGCAGGTACTTCCATCATCACTTTATCCGTTTCAATCTCTACAATTGTTTCACCTTCTGTCACCGCATCACCAGGCTGCTTGTGCCAAGTTGCCAGTGTCCCTTCCGCAATGGATTCTGGAAAAGAAGGTGACTTAAGCGCAATTTGTTCACCACCCGCTGTAGGCGCTGCTGCTTTTGTTTCAGCTTGAATTTCACTTTTGGCTTCAGGTGCGGGTGCACTTACTGCTCCTGCTGCACCAATTTGACCAATCACTTCTTCAGAAACTACGGTGTCCCCTTCCTGCTTTAAAATTTTACCGATCGTGCCACTGGCAGAAGCCGGAACTTCCATCACGACTTTATCTGTTTCAATTTCAAGAATCACTTCATCTTGCGTAACAGAATCGCCTTCTTTTTTGTGCCAGGTTGCAATAGTTCCTTCAGAAATAGATTCTGGAAAACTTGGGACTTTAATTTCTTGAGACATAATTATTTATTCCTTAATTTTTTTAAAAACTTATAAATTTTTAACTATTTTGACAGCTTTAATGCATCATTCACCAATGCGGCTTGTTGCGCATGGAATAATGATGGATAACCCACAGCAGGTGCTGAGGAAGGCTTTCTACCCGCATAGCCCAATGTTTGACTATCGTCTAACACTTTTCTAATCTCATGCTGAATCATACGCCACGCACCTTGGTTTTCAGGTTCTTCTTGAGCCCAAATAACATCCTTAACATGCGCATAAGGTTTTAGCATATTCACCATATGATGTGCTGGGAAAGGATAAAGCTGCTCTAAACGCAGAATCGCAATGTCAGAAATGTTCTCTTCACGACGTTTTGCCAATAAATCGTAATATACTTTTCCTGAACAAATCACCACACGTGTGACTTTTTTAGGTTCGATGATATCTTTATCCAACTCTGGCAATACATTATGGAACTGTCCTTCAGCCAACTCATCCAAACTAGAATGCACCAATGGATGGCGCAATAAACTCTTTGGAGACATCACAATCAAAGGTTTACGCAATGGACGAATCATTTGTCTTCTCAACATATGAAATAACTGAGCCGGTGTTGTGACATTACATACTTGCATATTATCATTGGCACACAGCTGCAGATAACGCTCTAAGCGCGCAGAGGAATGCTCTGCTCCCTGGCCTTCTTGTCCATGCGGCAAGAACATAACTAAACCACACAAGCGCCCCCATTTCTCTTCTGCTGAAGAGATAAATTGATCAATCACGACTTGAGCCGTATTGGCAAAATCACCAAACTGCGCTTCCCAAATCACTAATGATTCGGGTGCTGAACCACTATAACCATACTCAAATCCAAGCACGCCATATTCAGACAAAATTGAATCAATAATATGACATTGCTTATTAGGGTTAATGGTCTGTAAAGGTATCGTCTCTTTTAATTTTGTATTTGTAACATCATAGTTATCCAAAGACGAATATTATACCCTTCATCTAAAAGGGTTCCGTAAGCCAAGAGTTCCGCAAAACCCCAGTTACCTTCTATTTCACCAGCTGCCATTTTTTCACGATCGGCATATGCTTTTGCTACCTGCGGCTGTAGTTTAAAACCATCTGGTAACGCACATAATTTTTTAGCAATCTGCACCAATTTCTTTTTATCAAAGCTTGTCGGGACAACTTCACTCCATTCACGGTTTAAATGAGGCTCCCAGTTTACTAATAATTTATCTTGGCGAGGATGAACTGTATCTGAAATACCGGCCACGACTTGGCCTTTATCTAATTTAGCTCTATAGGCCGCCAAAAGATCATTCGCTTCTGCACTTGAAACAACGTTCTCTGCCGCTAATTTATTTGCATAAATCGTGCGTGTTGAAGCCAATTTTTTTACAACACTATACATCAAAGGCTGTGTCCCTGTTGGCTCATCCACTTCTTGATGACCATGGCGACGATAGCAAACCAAATCAATGACCACGTCTTTATTAAAGGCCATACGATAATCCATCGCAATTTCAGTGACTTTAAGGACCGCTTCAGGGTCATCTCCATTAACATGAAAAATAGGGCACTCAATCATTTTGGCAATATCTGTACAATATAAACTACTGCGATTATCTTCACGCTTACTTGTGGTAAACCCGACCTGGTTATTAATCACAATATGCAATGAACCACCGGTCCCATAATAACGCGTTTGAGAAAGCGCCAAAGTTTCCATGACAATACCCTGCCCACAAAAAGCAGAATCCCCGTGAATCTGAACCGGCAAAACTTCATATTTGCCATCTGCGCCACGTCGATCTTGACGCGCTCTTGCCGAGCCCTCAACCACAGCATCCACGGTTTCCAAATGAGAAGGGTTGAATGCTAAAGACAAATGCACATCGTCTGTTTTTGTTTTATGGTAAGAGGAATAACCCATGTGATATTTTACATCTCCGGATAACAAAACTTTATCCTGACTGCCTTCAAATTCTTTAAATAAATTTTCAGGTGATTTACCCATAATATTCACAAGCACATTCAAACGACCACGATGAGCCATCCCGACGATAATTTCTTTAACTTTATAGCTACCCGCTTTTTCAATCACAGCATTTAAAGAAGGAATCAAACTTTCGGCACCTTCCACTGAAAAACGTTTTTGGCCCACATACTTCATGCCTAAGTATTTTTCTAAACCTTCTGCTGCGGTCAATCTGCCTAGCAACCATTTTTTTTGCTCTACAGGGGTCGCTTGATTTGAAATTTCAAAACGTTCGCGAATCCACATCTTTTCAGCCATGTCCGTAAGATGCATATATTCCACACCAATACTTTCACAATAAACACTTTTTAATTTACTAATGACATCCTTCAATGGCATAGGCTTATTGTTAGAAAATACACCCACATTAAAAGTTTCATTTAAATCTGAGTCCTGCAAACCATGAAAGCCAAGCTCGAGCTCAGGAGTATGCTCTAGATGAGATAAACCAAGGGGGTCAATTTTAGCATTTTTATGGCCCACATAACGATAGGTATAGACCAAATCCATCGCTGCAGAAACTTTATCTCCACCACCTGGGTAATTACCTTCATCCATTGATGCACCCGCAGCAATTCTCATTGCTCGAGGATGTTTTGCTAGTTCAATAAAATCTTGCTTCACTTGTGCGTGAGAAACTTCTGCCTCTCCCGCTCTAATTGAGTCAAAGTAGACTTTCCAACTTTTATCAATGCTGCTTGGATCTTGCAAATATTGCTCATAAATATCATCTAAATAAGCAGCACTGCCACCAGATATTTGTGATGATGCCCAAAGCTGCTCCATTGAAGCTGTTTTTGATTCGCTCATGATTAACCTTCTGTTCTAAGTAAAAAAAAGCACCTCGAGGTGCTTTTCATTTTATTTATATTGTATTTTTGAGTACTTCGGATCTAAGTTTGCCAATCGCCTTGGTTGGATTAAGTCCTTTAGGACAAACGCTGACACAGTTCATAATGCCACGACATCTAAATAGGCTGAAAGGATCTTCTAAATCTTTTAAACGCTCAGCTTTTGCTGTATCACGACTATCTGCCACAAAACGATAAGCCTGCAATAAACCAGAAGGCCCAATAAATTTATCCGGATTCCACCAAAATGAAGGACAAGAAGTCGTACAACAGGCACATAAGATACACTCATAAAGCCCATCAAGCTTTGCGCGATCTTCAGGAGACTGTAAGCGTTCTTTAGCAGGTGCTTGCACTTCATCTGCAATCAGATAAGGCTTCACTTTTTCATAATTGTTATAGAACTTGCTCATATCAACAATTAAGTCTCTAATCACCGCCAAGCCAGGCAAGGGTCTTAAAGTAATTGTCGAGCCCACTTCACTAATTGGCGTAATACAAGCCAATCTGTTTTTACCATTAATATTCATA